>JANMSL010000103.1:0-5794 GCA_031389245.1 Lysobacterales bacterium
GGCCTACGACGGCACCCCCAGCCTGTGCGCGCCACCGCGCCTCTACAACCAGATTGCGACCTTGATCGCGGCGAAGATGCAGAGCAATCTGCTCGACACGGCGCGGTTACTGGCGTTGGTCAACACCGCAATGGCCGATGCCGGACTGGCCAGTTGGGAATCCAAATACCATTACTCTTTCTGGCGACCGATCGGCGGGCTGCGCGAGGCGGACGTCGGTACCGGCCCCTCCGGGCTTGGAGATGGCAACCCCGACACGCACGGTGACGCGACCTTCAAGCCACTGGGCGCTCCGGCCAGCAATCTCAACGGCCCCAATTTCACCCCGCCATTCCCCGCCTATCCGTCCGGACACGCGACTTTCGGCGGCGCCCTGTTCCATACCCTGCGCCTGTTCTATGGCCGCGACGATATTCCCTTTACCTTCGTTTCCGACGAATTCAACGGCGCCACCGTTGGCAATGATGGCCTCACCCGCCCGCTACTGCCGCGCAGTTTCAACACGCTGTCGCAGGCCGAGGAAGAAAATGGCCAGAGCCGCATTTATCTGGGTATCCACTGGTCGTTCGACAAGACCGCCGGCATCACTCAGGGCCGGCAGATTGCCGAATACATCTATCAGCGCGCGTTTCAGCCGCTGCCTTAGGGAACCTCGGAACACGTCACCACTTCGGCGTCGCGACACAGCTTATTGTCCGCCACACCCCGGTTTTCAACAGCGCAGCGGGTCGTTTCCAACAGCGCAGCTGGTCAACCGGCGATTTTTCGCCCCCTGACTCGGGGGCTCTCGCGACTCCGCACTTATTCACAGGCTTTACGGCAAGCGTTCCCTCAGTTTGCTCGACTCGAGCAGCAGCCCTGCTTGGATTGAGCAGCGTATTGCGTAGAGAATTGCGTAAAGTCGGATTGTCCGATCGTCGATAGGGGCTGCGCCATGCTTCGAACCACATTCACCTTCGCCGCGCTGGTCATCGGCGCGGCCGCGCAAGCCGACATCCGCATCGACTATCAATTGAGCGGAACTGGTTGCGAGCCCGAACAGCGCGTGATCGAAATCCAGGGTACGCGACTGCGCATGGATCTGGGCGGAACGATGGGCAACAGCAGCGCCATCATCGACGGCACCGAGGCCCTGGTGTGGAACCTTGATCACGACCAGCACAGCGCCAGTCAACTCGAGATCGATGCGGATGCGATCGATTTTCAAACCGATGTCGGCAAATCGATGGGACATAAAGTGGATCGCGAGCTGGACAAGCTCGACGCCGCGCAGCAGGAAATGCAGCGGCAGATGGCCGATCAATGCGCACAGTCCGGGGGCAAAAACTGCGCGAACCAGCCAATGATGCCGAACATTCGCGAACTGATGTCGCCGGAAAACATGGCGCGTATGCAGGCCGCCATGGACCAGTCGCAGGCCGGCGGCACGCCGATCGATCCGATGCAAATGCAGGCGATGATGGCCGCTGCCGGTGGTTCGTCCGGGAGCGGCGCCATGGACCCTGAAATGCAGAAAAGCATGCAGGCCACCATGCAATCGATGATGGGCGGCAAAGACATGCAGAAGATGCAGGACAGGGCACTCGCGCAGCGCGCAAAAGAACAGGGCGTGGACGTGAAAGTCCTGCAGGCCGAGGAGGCCAGGGCGCAGCAGCAGTCGCGAGCCGGGGCGCAGGCACGGCTTACCAAGCGGCTTGAAGTGGGGCCGGACAGCTTCGACGGCATGACCTGTACGCGCTATCGACTTGAACTCAATGGCCGCGTGATCGGCAGCGAATGTCGTGCCCATTGGGACGTATTCAACCTCGACGCGCGTGATGCCAAGGGCAGCGCGCGTGCACTGCGCATCGCCGAGCAATTCGGGCAGTCCTTCGCGCCGATGATTACCGCCCTTGGCGGGGCGGCGCAGGAGCGAGACCCACTCGGTAGCAGTATCGTGCTTGAGCAGGTCTGCCTGAAAGAGGATCGCGAAACCGGCCGCGCCAGCGTGCGCATCTCCAGGTCGCCGATCAGCGCAGAGCGCTTCGAAGTGCCGGCCGGATATCGGACCGGGTTCTGACCCCGGCGCCAATTACTGAATGCGTGCCGCTTTCCTGGTGGCGTCAGTGCGTTTTTGTTCTTTCGCTTCAAACACCGCGATGCATTGGTTTTTCTGTACCAGCACACACTCCAGATAATCGATCACTTCGATCGACGCAGCGCGCACCGCGCGCGCGTCAGGGCCCTCGTTCATCATCTCCATGCCTGATCGTGGCCCACTGAGCTCGGTCACGCTGCCCTCGGTGAAGCCCTCGACTGTGCGCGCCGCGGCGATCGCACCGCTGGCGACATCGATCACGCGCAAATCGACCGCAAGGTAGCCCCCGTGCGATATGTGCTGCACGCGGGTGTTGCTGCCAAAGAACCCGGACTTGACCTTCTCTTCGATCTTTTCCTCGAACGCGGTCACCGTGCCAGTGACTAGATAATCCGCGCCGAGCAACTTGCCCAGGGTGGCGCCCTGCTTGCCTTCGACATACCCCGACTCACTGAAGGCCTGCTCCTCCAGAACCGCGCGAATCTTCTGTCGCTCGACCACGACGAATGCCTCGCGCGCCGCCAATTCATTGGTGAGCATGGTAGTCAATGCACGACCGACGCCGCCCTGCATGGGCATCGCCCCGGTCTCGTCCTGGAACTTGAGTACGGCCAGCACCGGTGCGCAGCGTGCCACCGAAGCCAGCAGCAGGCAGGGAACAGCAACGAGCGCGAACAGGCAACGCGTAATCCACATGATGCACCTCTGCTGAGCTTGGCAACACGACAACATCCTTACCACATTACGCGAGACGCGACGTGCAACTGTCAGGCAGTATTCTTTCACCCACGGACCTGTATCGTGATTGGCACGTACACTCATCGAGTAAGCACAGCATGTTTCCCGACATCGGCACTTCCGGCATCGCCCACGCCATCCAACTGGCGCTGGCGCCAGTGTTTCTATTGTCGGCCATTGGCGCCATGCTGGCAGTGATGACCAACCGGCTATCGCGCATCGTGGACCGCGCCCGCAGTCTGGAAACGCAGGTCGCCAAACAGGCCGATGATGTGGCGCACAAGCGTGCGGAGCTGGTGCTGGTTGCGCGCCGCGCACGCCTGGTCAGCTGGGCCATTGCGCTGTGCACCACCACTGCACTGCTGGTCGCGGCAGTTGTCGCCACGCTATTCCTCGGCGCCTTTCTCGGCTTCGAAGCCGCCATTCCGATCGCCCTGCTGTTCATCGCCGCCATGCTGTCGGTGATCGCCGCGCTATCGCTGTTCCTGCGCGAAGTGTTTCTCTCCACCGCCGGCCTGCGCTTCAACGGCGCCTCGTTGCGCGAGCTGAGTCGCGGCAAGCAGGCGCAGAACGATTGAGTGCCGGCGCCTGCAAAAACGTGAGACGCCCGCCGCACTCAGTCCCTTGGGTGCAGACGCAGATTCAAATGACTGAGTGAACGCATGGATTGAATCGTCAGGGCCGGACTTGGCCTGACGATTGATCGCCATGTTGGTCAGCGTGAAAGCGAAGATGAGCACCAGAACAAATTTCACCGTTGGATCGCTGCTTGGCGCGATGAATACCGGGCCATCCGGGACGGTCCAGGCCAGCACTGCGCAAGTGACCAGGCTCAGTGCCATTTCAATGCTTCGCATGATCGCCGACCAGCGGCCCATCATGATGACGGCAATGAACATGGGGATACTGAGCGCGAGCAGCACAAGCAGGCAGGGCGTTTGGCGCTGAAAGAAGAGTGCTTCCTGGTCGATGGTGGTGATCGGGTTCAATTTTCTTAGCGGTCATGATGAGCCGCTGCATCAGCGGCCTTCCTGCGGAGCTTCTTGTCCTGTATGCACTTGCCGGTGCAGCAGCCGATAGAGCGCAGGCAACACCAGCAACGTCAACAACGTCGACGAAACGACGCCGCCGATGACGACAGTCGCCAGTGGCCGCTGTACCTCAGCACCGGCGCCGACATTGAACGCCATCGGTATGAAGCCGAGTGAAGCGACCAATGCCGTCATCAGCACGGGACGCAGGCGGCCGAGCGCGCCTTCGCGAATGGCGTCATCGATCCGTTCGCCGTCCTCGCGCAGCTTGCGTATGAAGGAAATCATCACAATGCCATTGAGCACTGCTACACCAGACAACGCTATGAAGCCGACACCGGCCGAAATCGAGAACGGGATATCGCGTAACCACAACGCCAGTACGCCACCGGTCAGCGCCAGCGGCACGCCGCTGAAGATCGTCAACGCATCCCGGCCCGAACCGAAGGCCATGAACAGCAAGCCGAAGATCAGGATCAACGCCAACGGCACCACGATCTGCAAGCGATTGCTTGCAGAGATCAACTGTTCGAAGGTACCGCCGTAGTCGATCCAGTAGCCGTCCGGGAGCTCCACGTCTTCGTTGATTTGAGCACGCAGCGCTTCGACGAATCCGCCGAGGTCGCGCCCACGCACATTGGCGGTGACGACTACACGTCGCTTGCCGTTTTCGCGGCTGATCTGATTCGGACCCGGTGCGATTTGGAGGTCGGCCACCTCGCCGAGCGGTACGTAGCCTGCCGCCACATCACCGGCGTTGGACGGCCGCATGTCGCTACGCCGATCGCGCTCCACAGCGTTGGGCAGTGGAATCGGCAACTCACCCAATCGATCAATGTCGGTGCGGATCGCCTCCGGCAGTCGCACCACGATGTCAAAGCGGCGGTCCCCTTCGAACAGCTGGCCGGCAGCCGCGCCACCGAATGCAACGGACACCGTGTCCTGCACGTCTTCCATCGTCAGCCCGAAGCGTGCGAGCGCCGCGCGATCCGGCGTAATGGTCAGCACCGGCAGACCAGTGATTTGTTCCAGTTTGACGTCGGCAGCGCCGGGCACCTGGCCGGCAATGCGTTCCACCGATTTTCCGACTTGCGTCAGCTGCTCCAGATCATCGCCATAGACCTTGATCGCGACGTCGGCGCGCACGCCCGCAATCAACTCGTTCATTCGCATCTGAACGGGCTGCGTGAACTCGTAGTTGTTGCCGGGGATCGACCATACCGCGGCCTCCAACTCGCGGATGAATTGTGCTTTTGGTTTTCGCGGATCGGGCCAATCGGCGCGGTCCTTGAGCATGATGAAAGTATCAGCGACCGAGGGTGGCATCGGGTCGGTGGCGACCTCGGCGGTGCCGATCTTGCCAACGATCTTGTCTACCTCCGGAAACTGCTTGATGCGCGCCTCCAACGTTGATTGCATGCCGATCGCCTGGTCGAGTCCGGTGCCGGGAATGCGCAGTGCATGCAACGCGATATCGCCCTCATCGAGACTCGGGATGAACTCGCTGCCGAGGCGCGTCGCCAACCAAACGCTTCCCGCTATCAGAAAAATTGCCACTGCAACGACTGAAATGCGCCAGGCCAGCGCACGCTCCAGCAACGGTCGGTACCAGCGCTTGGCCGAGCGCATGACGCGGTTGTCGTGTTCGGCCACTTTGCCAGTGACGAAGAGTGCTACCGCCGCCGGCACAAACGTCAGCGACAGCAACATGGCGGCTGTCAATGCGATGACCACGGTAAACGCCATCGGATGGAACATTTTTCCTTCAACGCCAGTCAGCGCGAAAATCGGTAGATAGACCGCAGTGATGATGAATACACCGAACAGACTCGGCTTGATGACTTCGGCGGTGGCCTGCGCTGCGAGTTCGAAGCGCTCCTCGCGACTGAGCAGGCGAGCATTCGTGTGCTGCGCTTCGCCAAACCGGCGCAGACAGTTCTCCACGATG
>JANMSL010000127.1:0-1736 GCA_031389245.1 Lysobacterales bacterium
GGATCGCCTTGGTGTCCTTGATGGCGTCCTTGAGGACTTCCATCACGGCTGCGTCGACGGACTTGGACGACTTGATCTTGGCTTTAAGGGCTTCGGTCAATTCGGAGAAGCCGTCTGCCACAGCTGCGTTCACAAGCGTCACCGGGAAGGCGGTCGACGAGCTGACCAAAAAGAAGAACGATCAGCAGGACCAGGGCGAGCCAGCCATTTCGCCCGATGGCCGTTACGTCTACTTTTCCGAGGATGTCAGCGCGGGCCCGAATTTTCAGTACAACAAAAACGTACACGATCTGGTCTACGCGATTCGACGTCTGGATCGGCGCACCGGTGAGTTCGAGAACATCATTTCGACGCCCGGCGGCGCCGTGCGTCCAGAGCCCTCACCCGATGGCAAGTCGCTCGCCTTTGTCAAACGCGTGCGTGAAAAGACGGTACTGCACTTGCTTGATCTCACCTCGGGCGCAGTGCGCCCGCTGTGGGACGGACTCAGTCACGATATGCAGGAAGCCTGGGCAGTGTTCGGTCCCTATGCCAATTTCGATTGGATGCCGGATTCGTCCGCATTGGTGATCTGGGCGCAGGGCAAATTGTGGCGCGTAGACGCGAAAACCGGTGCGGCAACCCTGATCGCGTTCAACGCCGCTGTCGAACAAGTGGTCACCGCGCCGTTGCGCTTCGAGCGCAGGTTAACGCCGGCCGCATCACCGCCAGGTGGGTTCGCGCCCAAAATGATCCGCGACGTTGCCACCAGTCCCGATGGCAAGACCTTGGTGTTCCACGCGGTCGGTCATCTCTATCTCAAGACATTGCCAGATGGGTTGCCGACGCGGCTGACAAGCAATGCCGGGGTTTACGAATACCAACCGAGTTTCAGTGCGGATGGGGGCAAGCTGCTGTACACGACATGGAGTGACGCCGGGCTGGTCACCATCCGTGAGCGGGTGCTGGCCAGCAATGCTGATCGCGCGCTGAGCACCGAGCAGGGGTTCTACTATGGTCCACGCTACTCGCCCGATGGCGAGCGCGTGGTTTACAGCAAGAGCGGCGGCGGTGGACTCACCGGCAGTCTATGGTCGGGTGAACAGGGTATCCATGTTTTATCTGTGCGCAGTGGCAAGTCACGGCGCGTGGCGAAGGAAGGAAATGCGCCGCAGTTCAGCGCTGATGGACGCCGCCTGTTCTACTTCACTGGCGAAGGCTTAAGCAAAAAGCTGATGTCGATCGGGCTCAGTGGACAAGAGCCGCGTGAGGTGCTCAATCTCAAGTATCCGGACCTGGTCAGCATCAGTCCCGATGGGCAGTGGGTGGCTTTCACTGAACTATTCAATGCCTACGTCGCGCCGCTGCCGCAAACCGGCGTCAGCATCGAATTGACCAAGGACAGCAAGGCGATCCCGGTGGTCCAGGTCAGTCGCGACGTCGGCTCTTACCTGCACTGGAGCCAGGACGCAAAATCGCTGCATTGGATGGTGGGCAACACGTACTTCAGTCGAGCACTCAGCGAACTGTTTGCTTTCCTGCCGAATGCGCCGAAAGTACTGCCCAAGCCGGAGACTGCCAAGGGTATCCCGGTTGGACTCCGCATCGACCTCGACGCGCCTGCTGATACGGTGGCGTTTGTCGGTGCGCGCATCGTCACCATGCGTGATGCCGAGAGTCTGCAAGAGGTGATCGAGAACGGCACTGTCATCGTGACCGGCGACAGCATCCAGGCAATTGGCGCGCGTGATCAAGTG
>JANMSL010000145.1:0-8676 GCA_031389245.1 Lysobacterales bacterium
CCCGTTTGCTGGAACCAGACAATAGGTAGGACTCCGCCGGAGTGGCAGTCATTGCACACGGGCGAAGAATCGGCTCCGTACGAGAAGGCCTGTGCCGTCGAAACAGCGATGGTCAGCGTGAACCACACGAACGTCAACCAGAGCCCAAGCGGGGTTTTCGTCATATCCAGCAAGGGCGGGGACTGTCCGTGACCTCCGTTGACTTCCATAGGTGACTGCTCGTTCCGCACAGCCTGAGCTGAGTCGCTCGCGCCGATGATCAGCGCGAATGCACCCATGCGCAGAGCCTGCCGCAATAGCTGGACACCCATGACGAGACTCCCAGGATCGCGTTATGCATCCCCTTTTCTCGACGTACGAAGTCCAATGCAACAACGTGCCAAAGCGCGGTGCCGAAATCACCGCGCTGCTGTGACTGTCGCATCCATCGAACAAAATCGTGTGCCGGCGCTGGCGCGGTTTCGGTGCCTAGTTCGTATGTTCAGACCGGCACGGCTAACTGCGTGCCGTGCTGCTCGGTAGCGCATCGCGGCGACGATGTCGTGGCACGACACCGTCGATTACAGCCCGCGACGATTCCCGCAATTCTGGGTAGCGCAGTTGACAACCCACTGTAAGGAGTTCTCTATGGGACTTACAACGCCGTCCCTGATCGCCCTTGTTGCAGTCGCGGCCGCCGCGCCCGCTCAGGCCGCGCTGTGGTCGTCCATTGATGCCATCACGCCCCTAGACGACACCACCTCGCTGTCGATTTCTCGTACTGGCAATCAGCGCACGGTGGCCGCGCAGGTTGATGTGGCCATCCCCGCCGGCATTCAGGCGATATCGATAACGAAACGGGGGGCGCTGCAACCTCATCTCCGGCCGCAGGATCCTGCGTGTTCGCGTTCTCAACAACGACCTGCTTCCGCTACCTGCAATCGCTCAACCCTATTGCGATCTGACGATCCGCGTGACTTGCTACGTGACGCCATGGTTCACGATGAACAACGATGTCTGCGTCGACAGCTTTTCCACTTCCTACCGATGCGCGCTCGATCGCGGGCAAATCACGATCACCGCACCCTAGCCCCGATGGCACCTACTTATCGAGCAAAACCAGCTGTGTTGTAGGCCGGCGGTGAGCGCAGCGAACCCCAGCGTCCGGCGGTTCTGCTGCATTGCTGCGCTCACCGCCAGCCAACGCACCACGCTCAAACAAACGTCATGCGGTACTAGCCTTTTCCCAATCGCCACCAGCCAAACACCATCAGTAGCAACGGCGGCACTGTGTACGCGAGCGGCAGGCTCAGCCCGCTGACACGCGCAATGTTGACTGCGGTGGGCTGCAGGACCGCGAAATAGGCGACGGCGACGATGATGCCGAGGAACAGGCGTTTGCCGAATCCACCCGAGCGCAAAGTGCTGAAGACCAACGGCAATGCCAGCAACAGGGGCGCCAACACGCTGAGCGGAAAGAACACGCGCGACCAGAACGCCGACTGGAAAACGCTGGCGTCCAGATCGTTGCGGGTCAAATAAGTGATGTGGCCGCGAAGGTCGGACAGTCGCTGATAGCGCGGGTGCACGATCGATAGCGACAACAGCTGCGGATCAAGCTGGGATTTCCACTGCCAGTTGTCGTTGTGCGTGGTTTCCACCGCGTATTCCGAAAACTTGAAGTGCGAGACGTCGTGAAAATTCCACGCCTGGTTTTCATGTGTTGCCAGATCGCCCTGGGTAATGCTCAGCAGGCGGCCTTTTTCGTCGAATCGATAGAGCCGCACATCGATCAGCTCCAGGCCCTGCTTCAACACTCGACCCTGCTTGGCGTTGAGCAGGTCCTGGCCATCGCGCGCCCACATGCCGGTGTTGTTGGTCACCACCATGTCCTGCGATTTGGCGCCAACGGCAATGCCCTGGGCACGCTTTTCAGCAGCCGGTCCCAGCGTATCGCCCATCCACAACACGGGAATCGTAAGCAGCCCGACCAGCACGAGCACCGATGCGGCCAGACGCCGCTTGGACCAACCCGACGCGCGCAACGCGGTCAGCTCCGAGGTCGGCGCCAATGCGCCCAAACCGATCACACCACCGAGCACGGCGGCGATACCAAATAGTTGATAGCACCGACGCGGAATCGTCCACACGATGTACGTCACCGCGGTGTTGAGTGTGTAACCACCCTTGCCGATATCTTCCAGCTGTTTGACGAAAGCGTACAGCGCATCAATCCCGACCAGGATGACCCAGACCACGAAGAGCGTGATCAACACCTGGCGCGCGATCATCTTGTCGGCGCGCTTGATAATACTCATCCGCGCCCCCTGGGCAAACGCTCGCCCATGCGCAACATGATCAGCGCGATCATCAACACCAGCGCATGAATCCACCACAGGCCGATGCTTTCCGGGATGACGCCGGAGGCGATCCACCCTCTCCCCAGGGCGAGCAGGTTGGAATACAGCAGATAACCGAGCACGGCAATCAATACGCGTCCGTAGCGCGGCTCACGCGGTGGCGATTTGGCCAAAGGGAACGCCAGCAGCATCAACATGATTGCGGACAGAGGCACGCCCAGACGCCACTGCAACTCGGCGCGATCCGAAGGCTGATTGCTGGCAATCAGAGCCGAGGTAGCGCGGATTGATTCAACCCGCCGGTTGCCTTGCTGATCGGGTTCCGGCAGGCGAATATCATTGCGCGCAAAGCGCATCGTGCGGAAATCAGGCTTGTCCAGACCGCCTTCTACGCGAAATCCTTCGGACAAGGACAGGTAACGCTGCGCACCGCCCTGGTCGTAGAACAGGCGTCCGCTTGCTGCAGTGACGATGTCCAATCGCCCATCACGTTCGTGCTGCACGAACAAGCGCTCGAATTGCGTTCCGTCGTCGCTCATCTTGCCGACGTAAATGACGCCGAGCTTGCCCGGCATATCGACAAAGCGTCCCGGCTCCATGCCAGCGACCAGCAGCGAACGGTTCGCTTCGCGCACCAGACTGTCGGCACGGTCCAGCGCCATCGGGCTACCCCAGAATGCCACGATGGCCAGCAATACTGCGACCGGGAGGGCCAAAAACCAAAGCGGCTTGAGCAATCCGCCCAGGCGCAGACCCGAGGCCGAAAGCACGGCAATTTCGCTATCGCGGTACAGCCTGCCGTAGGCGATCAGTACCGCCAGAAAGGCGGCCAGCGGCAGGATCAACGAGAGCGCGTCGAGTGAACGCAAACCCAGCTGGCTGAGCAGCAGCGAGGCGGGAATTTTGCCGCTGGCGACACGATTCAACACATCGGTCAGCACGCCGCCTACCAGCACCAGACCCAGCACGGCGCACACGGCGAGGAAGGCAAGGTAAAGCTCGCGCAGCAAGTAGCGGTCAATGAGACGAAACACGGACACCCGGATGATGGCTGCTAGAATGATCGGCCCGTACACAAGCAGGACCGACAAGCGTCGCCGCGTGAAACGGCGCGCGCAGTCTAGCCGATGAACGCGGTTGTACTTCGACCCAGCGCTCGGCAATCACTTTTTTGATTCAGCTAGCCCATGACTTCAGGTACTCCATGACACTCTCTGTCTCGCTCACGCAGGATTCCTGCACCCAGGTCCTGGCCGATATCGTCGTGGTCGGCGTCTACGATCAAGGCCTGCTGTCCGCCGCCGCGCAGGCGCTGGACGACGCCAGTGGTGGCGCCATCAAGCGCTTGTGCGTGCGCGGCGATGTCTCCGGAAAGCCAGCAGCCATCACCCGCGTGTTCGATCTTGCCGGCGTCACTGCACCGCGCGTGTTGCTGGTCGGACTGGGCGATGCCGCAACCTTGGATGCGCCGCGCTATCTCAAGGCTTTGAATGAAGCAGCCAAGGTACTGAAAGCCGGCAATGCCAGCGAGGTCGCCAGTTATCTGGCCGAGACTGCTGTGCAACAGCGAAGCGCTCAATGGCGGCTCGATCAGCACGTGGTGGTATTCAGTCATCAGGCCTATCGCTTCCTCACCACCCGCGGTCGCAAGCCCGGCGAGTCGGGAATAAAATCGCTGCGCATCGCAGCAGATGCAGGTGCGTCGCTGCGTGCGGCGCAGGCAATCGCGGCGGGCGTTGAGCTGACCCGCGAGCTGGGCAATCTTCCGCCCAATATTTGTACCCCAAAATATCTTGCCGACACGGCGCTGCGCCTGGCTGGCACTTTGCCGAGTTTTTCCGTGGAGATACTCGAACGCGAGGAAATGGAGAAACTTGGAATGGGCGCGCTGCTGGGAGTCGCTCGTGGCAGCGCCAATCCCCCGCGCCTGATCGTGATGAAGTACCAGGGGGCAGCCGATGCGGATGCGGCGCCGTATGTTTTGATCGGCAAGGGCATCACCTTTGATACTGGCGGTATCAGCATCAAGCCCGGCGCCGGCATGGATGAGATGAAGTTCGACATGTGTGGCGGCGGCTCAGTATTCGGTGCGCTGCATGCGGTCGCCGACATGGGCCTGGCACTCAATGTGATCGGCGTGGTGCCGGCAGTGGAAAATATGCCGGACGGCGACGCCTATCGTCCCGGTGATGTGCTGACGTCGATGTCCGGGCAGACCATCGAAGTGCTCAATACTGATGCCGAAGGCCGTTTGATTCTGTGCGATGCAATCAGCTACGCCAAGCGTTTCAAGCCGCACACCATGGTGGATATCGCCACGCTCACCGGTGCCTGCGTGGTGGCACTTGGCAAACATGCGCATGGTCTGATGACGCACGATGATGCGCTCGCCGAAGAGCTGCTTAAAGCGGGCGAGTACGTGCATGATCGCGCCTGGCGCCTGCCGATCTGGGACGACTACCAGAGCCAGCTCGACACCGGTTTTGCGGACATGGCCAATATCGGCGGCAAGACCGCTGGCGCGATCACCGCTGGTTGTTTCCTCGCGCGCTTCGCCACCGACGTGCGCTGGGCGCATCTGGATATCGCCGGCACGGCGTGGGACGAAGGCCGCAAGGGCGGTGCTACCGGTCGACCGGTACAGCTGCTGGTGCAGTGGCTGATGGATCGCGGCGCCTGATCGATGCCACGCGCCGCCCTCATCGCCGCGCTGCGTGATCGATTGGGACGCGCTGAAGCGCTGGAACAAGACGCGCAACACCACGCCGCGTTCGCGTTGCTTGAAGAAGCGCACGTGCTCAGCCAGCGCCTTACACTTTGGCATTGCCGTGTGCATCTGCGCATGTGGCGCAACGGCTGGGCGCGACGCGATTGGCGCGAAGTATTTGGACAATCCATCCGGCTGCCGGCAGCGGCGCTGTTCTCGCAGCTGTGGGTGCCACGCGGCAACACCGGCGGTGCGCGTGTCAGCGCCCTGAAACCGATGCCGATTCCCGATCACCTGCGTGCCTTGCTGGACATCTGACATGCCCAATGCTGATTTCTATCTGATCGACAAGCCGCGCTTTCGCGAGAATGCGCTACTGCTGGTCTGCGAATTGGCGAAGAAGGCGTTCGACGCTCAGCTGCCGACGTTGATTTATTGCCGCTCACGTGAGCAGGCCGAACAGCTCGACGAACTGCTCTGGGAGTTCGATCCCGATGCATTCCTGCCGCACCAGATTGCTGGTGACGACGAAGACGATGAAATCACCGCGATCCTGCTGGTCGCACCCGAGTACGACGCGCCCATGCGCGCGCTGGTGATCAATCTGCGTGACAACTGCCCAACCGGCGGCTTCCAGTCCGTCAAGGAAGTGGTCGCCGCCGATGCCGCTGAACGCGAAGGATCTCGCGCCCGCTGGAAGGAATATCAAGCACGCGGCTATGCGCTGCGCAAATTCGATATGTAGCGCGCGGTAGTGCCTGGGCAAACCGCCAAGTGCGGCACTTGATGGGAACTCAGATCCGTCTAACGTTCGATTCGGATGGAATCCTGAAATTCAACGAGAATATGTATGACCAGATTGAGTTGGCTGCTTGCAGTATTTTTTTCGGTCGGCGTCCATGCGCAGAGCATCGATCTGCGTGCCACGCCAGTGATCAACGTGCCGGGCGTGGTCGACATCGTGCCCGCGTATGATGGTAGCCAGCGCCTGTATCTGGTGTCGCAAACCGGCACCGTGCGTGTGCTGGAAAACGGCGCGTTGCGCGCCGAACCGTTTTTGGAAATCGGCAATCTGGTTGTTGGCGCTGGCAACGAAGAGGGCCTGCTGTCGCTGGTGTTTCCGCCCGACTATCCGAACCGGCGCTATGTTTATGTGTACTACGCCAACAATGGCCTTAGCCTGATTGCGGCCTTTGATGTCAGTGCCGACGGGTTGCGTGCCCTGCCCGATTCGCGGCGCACCGTGCTGTCCATTGCGCAGCCTTTCAGCAATCACAAGGGCGGCAAATTGTTGTTCGGGCCAGATGGATTTTTGTATCTGTCCAGCGGTGATGGCGGCAGCGCCAATGATCCGCAGAATCAGTCGCAGAACACCAATAGCCTGCTCGGAAAAATCCTGCGCATCGATACCGAGGGCAGTATCCAACCCTACGCCATTCCTGCCGGCAATCCGTTTGCGGCCGGTGGTGGACGTGGCGAAATCTGGGCACTGGGCCTGCGCAATCCATGGCGGATGAGTTTCGATTCGGCCACCGCTGAGCTGTACATCGGCGATGTCGGCCAGAACCAGCGCGAAGAAGTTGACATCCAGCCGGCGGGTGCCGCGGGCCTCAACTATGGCTGGAAAGTATTCGAGGGCACGCGCTGCATCGTGACGGCGCTCTGCGGCACGTTCACGCATACGCTGCCCGTGGCCGAGTACAGCCACGATGGCGGCGAGTGCTCGATCACCGGCGGCTTTGTCTACCGTGGCAGCAAGTATCCGAATCTCATCGGTACTTATCTCTACGGCGACTACTGCACCGGCCGCATCTGGGGACTGAAGAAAACCGGCAGCGTGGTTTCCGTCCCGGTGTTGCTGCTCAACAGCGGATTTCAGATCACCACGTTCGGTGTCGATGAGCGTGGCGACCTCTATGTTTTCGACGCCGGCAGCAATCGGCTGATGCTGCTCTCCGATGGCCCGCCGCTGGCCAATCTGACCATCGGTCCGGGCTTCACTGGCACCTGGTACGACAGCGCGCAGAGCGGGCATGGCGTGTTCATCGAGGTACTGGATGGCGGCGCGATGGTATTCGCCTGGTTCACCTTCCGCCCTGAAGGTAATCAGGCGTGGGTGCTGGGCGCGGGTTCGATTCAGGGCGATCGTGCGGTGATCGATGCGGTGCTGCCCGAGGGCGGGCGATTCATCCCCAATTTCAATCCGGGCGCGATCACCAATACGCCTTGGGGCCGGGTGACGATCAGCTTCAGTGACTGCAACAACGGTCGCATCGATTACCAGACCAACGGCGTCTTTGGCAGTGGTTCGATGCGCTTGCAGCGCCTGACCACGGTGTCCGGCACCAGCTGTTCCTGATCTGCCCTGGTTGAGCGGCGCCCCTGTGGGAGCGGCTTCCAGTCCGTCAAAGATGTGTTCGCGGCCGATGCTGCTGAACGCGAAGGATCACGCGCCCGCTGGAAGGAATATCAAGCGCGCGGCTATGCGCTGCGCAAATTCGAGATGTCGCAGCCCGGCCGGGGCACGACAGATTTGTGCGTTGTACATGTCGCCTCGTTCACGGTGACAGCCCAAAGCAGCAAACATGGCGTTTGCCGCTCGCGCATGGGCGGGGGTGCGCCGCGGCGGCGAAGATCGCCCACGTGATGACAATATATCGAATAGGAATCATTCCTGATACGATTCCCAACCAAACTTCGCTTAGCGCTGTGTGACCTGTTGCGTCAGCTGAATTCCGCAATCCCATCAGGAGCTTTGTATGCGCATGCCGTTGATCAATCTGGCCGCAATCGCGGCGTTGCTGCTCGTCGTGCTACCGCTGGCGGCGACGGAATGGGATGCGACCTTTGCGGGTGATTCCGCGATGGACCCCGAAGCCCCGGCAAGACACCTTTCCGGTGCTCCGATCAACAGTGAAACGCTCTGGGTAAGCGACAATCGCTTCGGACTGACGCGCTTTTCAAATACCGGAGAAGTGCTCAAAAGAGTTCCAGGCTTCAGGGCCAACGGCGGCTATTTGATCCTGCGCAATCTTGCAGATGGTGGCGCGCTGACTTTCGCTAACGTCAGCATCGTCTCGCGCATCAATGCCGAGGGCACCACGCTATGGTCGTTTGATCTCTTCAGCATAAGGCATGGAATTTCTTCATCACTTGTGGAAGGTCTCGAAACTGACACGACCGGCTCGATATGGTTTCTTGATGCAGAGTCGCAACGCGTCTACAAGATCGGACCCGATGGCCACCTCAGCGTTTCGCTCGGTGCCCAAGACCTGAACATGACCCGCATCGAAGCCATCGGTGCGGCTCAATCGGGCGAGATGGCGCTGGTCGTTGGCAGCGTTGGCGATGACAGCCTACGCCTTGCCAGCGCCCGACTCTCGGCACGCGGCGAGGTGCTATCCACATGGACGGGGCCCACCGTCGTGTCCGAACCTGAGGGCTTCTTTGCGGCAACCGTTGTGGATGCGGATCGCGCACTTGCACTGGCACGTGATGCAACCGGGCAGCTGATATTTGCACGCCATGATGCGCGCGGCGGTACGACGGTCTCGTCTACCGGCGTTGAATGGGCGGGTGCCGTCAGCGCCACTCAGGCCACCTCGACGGGCGTCATTTTGTTGACCAGCA
>JANMSL010000163.1:0-2624 GCA_031389245.1 Lysobacterales bacterium
GTCCGACCTGTGGTCGGACGGCAGGAGCGTCCGACCACAGGTCGGACCCACCGGGCAGCATCATCAGGGCGACTCTTCCAACCCGTGCAGGCCACATTCTCTTTTCAGGCCAAAAAACCGCGTGTCCTGTTCGCGCAGGCCCTCGCTCCACGCCACTGTGCTGTGCTGATCGCCGATCGACAGATAACCCTGTGTCCACAGCGGGTGATACGGCAGGTCATTGCGCGTAAGGTAGTGCCAGACGTCGCGATCGCTCCAGTTGGCCAGCGGATGGAACTTCCAACGGCCATCGCGATGCTCGAGAATCGGCACCAGCTTGCGCGATTCCGACTGGCTGCGGCGCAAACCGGCGTACCAGGTGCGGATTTCAAGTTCGCGCAGCGCGCGTTGCATCGGTTCGACCTTGTTGCGATGGTTGTAACGGTTCAACCCATCGATACCCAACTCCCATTCCTTGCCGTAGAGACTTTCCTGCCAGGCGGCACTGTGTTCGGCACGATACACGCGCAGGTTCAATTTCAGTCGCGTGCGCAGTTCGTCGATGAAGCGATAGGTTTCGGGAAACAGATGGCCGGTATCCATCAGCAGTACCGGTATTTCCGGTACGCGCTGCGTGAGCAGGTGCAGCGACACGGCTGACTGAGCGCCGAAACTTGATGCCAGCGCCTGATTGCCCGGCAATGTCCAGGTCGACCAGTCGACGCGCGCCTCGGCGCTCTGGGTCTCCAGCCACTGGTTGATTTCGGCGCGTGCGGCGGGATCGTTGGCCGCAGTTTCCAGATCGGGGAGGCTCATGCTGTGCGCTCCGCAGACTGGCGCGGTGATGCTGCGAACTGCACTGAAGGCGGTGCCGGGATGGCTTCGCTGCGGATCAGAAAATCGGCAAAGCCTTCGTCGCCACTGCGGCCGCGGGCGAAATCGGCAAGCATCGGGTCCAGTGTCGCCAGGATGTCAGCTTCGACGATGTTCTCGCGATACAGCGCGTTGAGCCGCTGACCGCGCCGATCACCACCCAGATAGAGGTTGTAACGTCCGGGCGCCTTGCCGACCAAGGCAATCTCGGCGAGGAATGGACGGGCGCAGCCATTGGGACAGCCGGTGATGCGCAGCCCGATGGGCACGTCGCGCAGTCCATGCCGCACCAGCAATGATTCCAGTTTGGCGCCGAAATCCGGTAGATAGCGTTCGGCTTCGGCCATCGCCAATGGGCAGGTTGGATAGGACACGCAGGCGAGGGCGTTGAGCCGCAACGGCGACTGCGCGGTGCCGGCATCGACGCCATGCGTCTGCAGCAGCGCGTCGATCGCGGCGCGCTGGGCATCGGCGACATTTGCGATGATCAGATTCTGATTCGGCGTGATGCGAAATTCGCCATCGTGCACGCGCGCGATCGCGGCCAGCGCCTGACGCCAATTGCGACCGTTGCGGTCGGCAACCCGCCCGGCCTCGATGCGCACGGTCAGGTGCCAGTTGCCACTCTCGCCGCGCACCCAGCCGAAGCGATCGCCGCTGTGCTCGAAGTGGAACGCCCGCGCCGCGGCGAAACGAAAGCTGAGGCGTTGCTCGACCTCGGCCTTGAACCAGTCGATGCCATGGGTTTCGATGGTGTATTTGAGTCGCGCATGCTTGCGCACGATGCGGTTGCCAAAGTCGCGCTGCGCGGTGACCACGGCTTCCGCGGCGGCCAGCAATTGATCGGGCGTAACAAACCCGATCACATCGGCGAGCCGCGGAAACGTCGTGGTGTCGCCGTGCGTGCTGCCCATGCCGCCGCCAACGCAAAGATTGAATCCGATCAGCTTGCTGTCTTCAATGATGGCGATGAAGCCCAGGTCCTGAGAAAAGATGTCGACGTCATTCAGCGGCGGCACTGCGATCGCTGCCTTGAATTTTCGCGGCAGATAAGTTGGCCCGTAGATCGGCTCGCTTTCACCCGCTGCGCTTTCGCGGTGTTCGCCCAGACCCTTGTCAACCCGATTCTCATCAACCTGATTCTCATCCACCCGAACACCATCGAGCCAGATCTCGTGATACGCGTGGGTCTTGGGCAACAGATGCTCGGACAGCCGGCGTGCCCATTCCAGCGCCTCGGCGTGCGCGCTGCTGAGATACGGATTGGCCGCGGACATCACATTGCGATTGACGTCGCCGCAGGCCGCGATGGTGTCAATCAGCACCGCGTTCATCGCAGCGATGGTCGGCTTCAGCTCGCGCTTGATCACGCCGTGCAGTTGAAACGCCTGGCGCGTGGTCAGGCGCAGACTGCCGTTGGCGTATTGATCCGCCAGGGCATCAAGTGCCAACCACTGCGTGGGCGAGCACACACCGCCGGGCAGGCGCGTGCGGATCATGAAGCTGTAGGCCGGCTCGAGCTTCTGCTGACGGCGCTCTTCGCGCACATCGCGATCGTCCTGCTGATAGCTGCCGTGAAACTTGATCAACATCTGATCGTCTTCGGCGAGTGCGCCGGTAATCGGGTCGGCCAGGCTTTCAACCAAGGTACCGCGCAGCAGGCGACTGCGTGCCTTGATGCCTTCGACTGCAGATAGGCTGTTGTTATCGGTCATGTCAGTACACGTCGCGCAAATAGCGATGGGCGGAGTCAAGTTCCGCGAGATAGGCTT
>JANMSL010000238.1:0-10753 GCA_031389245.1 Lysobacterales bacterium
GCCAAGGACCATTGCACGCTCATGCGGTTCTTCCCTCGCAGCGCTTGCCCCTTTGCCGATCAGCCTGCGACAGGTCATCGCCAAGGACCTTTGTTCCACCAAACGGGTTGCTCTCACGAGCAGCCCGTTTGCTTTTTGCCCGGCAACAGACCACAAACCACGTTGCGTTACCCCATCGACCCCTTTTCCAAGCCCTCAGCAAAATTGCTGGTGACTCTGCGTTTGGTAAGAGCGCAGCCGGGCGCCCGGACCCTTCATGCGATCGAGTCGAGCGTTCAAGTTTGGGCTAGGTTCCGCCAATTGGGAGTGTGACGGTGAACTGGGCGCCGCCTCCCTCCGCGTTACTAGCGCTGACTGAACCTCCGTGTTCCTCAGCGATCTTCTTGACCCACGCCAACCCCAGTCCAGTGCCCTTGGGCTTGGTTGTGTTGTAAGGCTCAAACCAGCGCTCGTCGAACGATTGCGGCAGACCTTGACCGTGGTCGCGTACCACCAAGGAAATACGTCCTGGAGGTAAGTCCAGAATTTGCACATCCACGCACACTTCGCCCTGCGCCTCCGAAGCCTCGATTGCGTTGGTAAATAAGTTGATGATGGCTTGACGCAGACGTTCCCTGTCAGCACGTATCAGGAACGAAGCTGCTTGAAAGTCTCGCCGCACTTGGCACTGCCCGCTGTGTTCGTAAAGCGAGCCAACATCGTCAACCAAATGGCGTAGATCAAACAACTGGCGATCTTCAATGATTGGACGCGTGTAATCTCCGAACGCGTTTACGATGCGCTTGAGTGCGTCTACCTGGGAAACGATGGTCTGGGTAGCTCGGTCCAGCACATCGGAGTCTTCTGCGTTCATTTTCCCCAAGTACTTTTGGCGCAACCGCTCCGCCGCGAGCTGGATGGGGGTCAGGGGATTTTTGATTTCGTGCGCGAGTCGTTTGGCTACCTCGGCCCACGCCGCTTCGCGTTGACTGAGCGCAATGACGGCCGCATCATCGAAAACAGCGACGAAGTTCATCTCGCCGTCACCAGGAAGCAAAGTTCCCCGCACCAGCAGGGCGCGCGAGGGATCTCCTCGCAGGCGGATTTCGTCCCGCCAATGGCTGCGCCGATCTGCAGCGCAACTTCTGAGAAACGAGAAAAGGGGCGCTGCACGATGAAACATCTGGCAGGCATCGTCTATCGAGGTGCCAATCAGACTAGCGGAGTCAATCTCAAGAAGGGCGCCAGCCGCTTGATTGGCAGTCAACACGCGGTGTTCACTGAAGCTGATGACGCCGGCGCTGAGTCTCTCCAGAATGGCCTCAAGCTGCGTTCGATGTCGCTCGATTTCATCACGACTCAGTCGCTCACGAGCATTCGCAGCAAGCAGCTCCTGAGACATCCGATTGAAGCTCTGCGTCAGAAATCCAAGTTCGTCGTTGCTCGGAACGGTGAGCGATTGTCCGTATCTGCCGGCAGCAATGTCACGGGTGGCCAAAGCGAGATCAGTGATTGGTTGAATGAGCTTGCGGGTGGTCGCGAACGCCGCGTAAAGCGCACCGAGCAACGCCAGCAGACCAACCAAGCCGAGAATCATCAAGAACGTTGATTTCATCGCCCTGCGTTGGAATTTCAATTGCGCGTAATCCACAGCTGTACGTTCGAGTTCGTCCAGTCGTGGCGCCAGATCCACAGGAATGGGAAATACGGCTTGTAGTATTCCGACGCCTGGCACTGGATCGAGCACACGCCATACCAATGTCGAACTCAATCTCTCGTTAATTGCAAGTTCGCCGGCCGCACGCACCTGCAGTCGCTCGTCGTCGTTCGGAGGAGAGGGAAAAACGACAGCGCTGGTATTGAACGATACGGCCAGAACATTGCCCGAATTGTCATACAGGCTTAGGTGTAGTGGGTCGCCAGTTCCTTCTACGAGTGCGTCGAGTGCAGCCTGCAGGTCGTTGCCCTCGACCAAGTCGTCGTCGTTGGCGAAGCGCTTGCTAAGGTCACGTGAGCGTCGTTCGAAAGACGCGAGCACTTCTCGACCGATCGCTTCGGCATTGAGTTGAGAGCTCGCCACGTCGGCCCGAAACCAGCTATCGATCCCTGCGTCCACAAAGCGCATGGCGAAACCCGACACGAGGATTATCGGGGGTACTGCAATTGCTGCGATGAGCAGCGCAAAGCGTGCTTTAAGCCGACTGCCGGGTTCGCCCTTGCGCCATTGAGTCGTGAGGCGCCAAGCTTCATTGGCCACTACCGCGACCAAGGCGAGTACGCCACCCGCCGCCAAGAACAGCAGCCACACATACGCCGGACCGAGCTGGCTCTGCGCGCTCTCAGCGTCCGCGGCTAACCAGAGTGCAGCAATCAGCAGTGACAGGACTGCCAAGAGCGGCAACATTGCAAGCAATACGCGTCTCATCCAGGGGTTGTCCAGTTTACCGGCACAGACACCAGCCGCCAATTGGAATCAAGCAGCGCCGGCAGGCGCATCGGCGCCGGCAACGCACTCCTGTCGAGGCGCACAAGCACTGTGCCCGTTCCCGAGCCGACTTGATCCAAGGGCAGGCTGACGCGATCCAATGCAGCGAGCAGTTGGAGACGACTGGAGAAGTAGCGCGGAACGCGCGAGTCTGCAAGGAGTTGGTAGCGCTTTGCCATTGGCAAATAGCCGATTACGATCCGGCTCAACTGGTGGGGCGCGTTTCGCGGTGCTATGACAAACTCAAGTCGCAATGGAATGCCGTGATCGAGCGCTTCGAGTTGGGTCTCGCTCAACCGCAGCGACAAAGACAGATCCAGCGTTCGGAGCTGCACATTGGGCGTGGCACTGACAATACTCGACGCATCGCCCTGGCTAACACAACCACCACTGAGCACGACCACGGCTACTGCGAACAAGCAATTGCGCAGGCGCCATTTCGTGATCGCGGCCTGTTTATTGCTTTTTCTCCAAGACCGCATAGAAAAAACCATCCGCGTCGCCCTCCCCGGGAAGGTTCTGGCTACCGTACTCGCCCAGAGTACCAAACCACTGAGGTGCGTCAGGGCGCACCCGCGCATCCAGATGCCGAGACAGGAAAGCCTTGATCTGGTGTTCGTTTTCATCTTTGAGTACCGAACAGGTCGCATAGACTAGCCGTGCTCCAGGCGCGAGCAAAGGCCAAAGTGCTTCCAGCAGGCGGGCCTGTTTGTTGACCAGAACACCGATGTCAGACTCGCGTCGCAGCAGTCGTATGTCAGGGTGGCGCCGAATCACACCCGTGCCGGAGCATGGCGCGTCCAAGAGAATGCGATCAAATTGTACGCCCTGCCACCAATCCGCAACGATGGCGGCATCTGCCTGCTTGAGCACAGGGCGCAGGCCCAAGCGGGTCATTGCTTCGCGAGTTCGTTCCAGTCGTTTGCCATCGCTGTCCAGCCCCAGCAGCAGTTGTAGTCGAGGTTCGCGCTCAGCGATGTGCGCAAGCTTGCCCCCCGGGGCGCTACAGGCATCCAAGACACTCAGCCCTGGTTTTAGGTCTAGCAATTCAACTGCCACCTGCGCTGCTGCATCCTGCACACTGAACCTGCCCGCGCGCCAGCCTACGACATGCGAAACATCGCCCGAAATGCTTGCCCGCAATGCGTCTGGCAAAAACGGATGTGGACTGCCTTGGATGTCTTCTGCGAGAAGATCCGCGATCAAAGTGTTGCGATCGCCTACGAGTCGGTTGGTTCGCAGCCAGAGCGGCGCCCGTGCATTGTTGGCGAGAAGTATCGCTTCTGATCTGTCGCCCCAGTCGGCCCGAATGCGTTCAACGAGCCACTGTGGATGGTCGAATCGGTTCTGGTCATTTGTTAGCGCATCGGCATACAAGCTGCTGGATTCGCGCAGCGCCCTGCGCAACAGGGCGTTGACCAAACCAGCCAGTTGCGGATAGCCCAGCGCGCGGGCCGCGTCGACACTTGCGTCCACTACTGCATAGTCACTGTCAATGCCCTGATCCAGCTGGGTCAGGCCCAGTAGGAGCAGTGCCTCGATTTCCTTCGCTTGAACGGCGAGCGGCCGCTGCAAAAGGGATGCCAACGCGGCTTCCCGCCGATAGAACGTGCGCAGCGTCTCGTAGAGCATCAATCGCAGCATGGCGCGGTCGCGACTATCGGACAGAGCCGCGTCAGCCTCGGGAAGTGCTTCCGAAAGCGATCCTCGACCAACGCACAATCTTGCCAACAGCCGCGCTGCGACTGCACGCAAGGGCAAGTTATCGAGACGCTTCTTGCCGTTCATTTGAAATGCCGCAGCTCAGAGCGGGCGTTGATGTAGTCCTCGGCGCTGATCGGCTTGCCGCCCTCGCGCTGCAGGCGAGTAACGCTCAAAATTCCGTCCCGGCAGGCAACATCAATTCCGGATCGATCCGCGCGAATCAATGAGCCGGGAGCCGCTGAAACGCGTACCGAATGGGCACCTGCCGAGTGCACACGAACGCGTTCACCTAACAGCACAGTTTCGGCCACAGGCCAAGGCGAGAACGCACGTACCTTGCGCTCCAACACTAGACACGAATCATTGAAATCGAGCACCGCTTCATGCTTCTCAATTTTGCACGCGTAGCTCTCACCCGCGCTTGGCTGTGGTCGCGGCGTTGGCAGGTTTCCTGCGTGCAAGCGCTGGAGACCCTCGGTCAGAAGCTCAGCGCCAAGAAATGAGAGTCGGTCGTGCAGACTTCCGCCGGTGTCTGTTGCGCTAATCGCAGTGCGTCGACTCAAGATGACTGGGCCTGTATCCAGTCCACGCGCCATTTGCATCAGGTCCACTCCGGTCTCATCGTCGCCGGCGAGCAGGGCGCGCTGTATCGGTGCCGCACCGCGCCATCGCGGCAAAATGGATGCGTGCACGTTCCAACAACCCAGCCGCGGTGCGGCGAGGACTTGCGGGGTCAGGATCAGGCCATAGGCGACGACGACCATCAGGTCCGCGTGCAGCGACTCCAATTGGCGACGTGCCCCTGGCTCGCGAAGCGACACCGGCTGAAATACCGATACTCCCGCGGCAAGCGCTCGGCGCTTGACTGGGCTCGATGACACACCACGACCGCGGCCGGATGGTCGGTCGGGCTGCGTGTACACCCCGACCAGATTCATTCCACTGAGCAAAATCGCGTCTAGACAGGGAACCGAAAACTCCGGGGTACCGGCAAAAACTATTTTGCGCACCGACGTGTTCAGAGCGTGTGCTCGCGAGCATCCGCGTCGTTACGGCCGCGCCTGTGCTTCTCGAGCTTCTTTCGTACCATGTCGCGCTTGAGTGCAGACAGGTAGTCGACGAAAACCTTGCCGGCAAGGTGATCAATTTCGTGTTGAATACAAATCGCGAGCAATCCATCGGCTTCAATGGTGAACGGCACTCCCCGACGGTCCAAAGCCTGGACCGTGATTTCGTTTGCGCGAGTGACGTCCGCGAAGATGCCAGGAACCGAAAGACAGCCTTCCTGGTAGACCTGTTCACCTGTCACCCGCAGAATGTGCGGATTGACTAACACCATGGGCTGATCCTTGGATTCTGAAATATCAAGCACCAGCAGCTGTTTGTGCACGTCCACCTGCGTTGCGGCTAGCCCAATGCCGGGTGCTGAGTACATCGTCTCAAGCATGTCGTCGATCAGTTGTTGCAGTGCGGAATCGAAGGTCTCGACCGACACGGCTTTGGTCCGAAGGCGCGGATCGGGAAATTCAAGAATCGTGAGCTTGGCCATGGAAATCTCCTCTGTGTTACAAGATGCTGCCAATTGTGGCGGGTTTCAAGCGGTTTGACGCTTCCACGAGGGCTGAAACACGTCTCCCGCGCAACTTTGCAGGGGGCAAATGGCTGGCCTCATTCTCACTGTTCGATTTTTGGGTTACACTCGAATCAGTCCTTCGACAAATCAGGACCTTAGCCGCCATGCTTAAACAAATGCTTGCAGTTGTAGCCGGAGCGCTCTTTGCTGCTTCGGGTTTTTCCGCTGAACCCGAACTACGTGACGATCACCCGCAGACCTACACCGTGGTCCGTGGTGACACGCTGTGGGACATCTCTGGTCGTTTTTTGAGAAGCCCGTGGTTGTGGCCCGAAATCTGGCAGGCAAACAGCCAGATTGAGAACCCGCATCTGATCTATCCCGGTGACGTAATCAGTTTGGTGTACCTCGACGGTCAACCACGGTTGATTCGTGGCGGTCGCCCCGATGTGGTCAAGCTGTCACCGCGCGTTCGTTCCAGTGGGCCGCGTGAGGCGATCACAGCAATTCCGCTCAACCACATCAAGCCTTTTCTTGAAAAAACGCGCGTGCTCACTGAGTCCGACGCGAGAAATCTGCCGTACGTCGTATCCGCTGAGGAAAGCCGACTAAGGGCCGTCCCCGGACAGGTCGTCTACGTGCGTGGATTGGATGCACGACCGGGTGAAGAAGTGGACATCGTTCGCCCCACCGTTATTTATCGCGACGTGCCCAAGCGATTTCGATGGGGCAACACCGAGCGTGAATATGAACAAGTTCCCTACGTTGGCGTGCGACAAAAGACGTTTGCCACACTTTGGGAAGATGGGACGCGCGATCTGTTCCGTAAGGACCAGGTGGATACGCTCGGCCATGAAGTCATGTTCGTTGCCCGGGCTCGCGTAGTGCGCAGCGGCGATCCGTCTACCTTGACACTGCTGTCTTCCGACATTGAAGTGAGCGATGGCGACTTGGTGGTTCCCGTCGATGCCAGCCCTTATGACGCGACTTATATGCCGCATGCGCCGGAACGCGTGCCGGACAATATGCGTGTGCTCGCGGTTTCGGACACTGCCGTCTACACCGGCCCGATGCGCGTTGTTGCGCTATCGCGCGGCGCTCGCGAAGGTGTTGCCAACGGTCAGGTCTACTCGGTCTTCCAGCCGGGAGAGCGGCTGCATGATGACGTGAAGTATGCCGACGAAGACTTACGCACGCACAATCATTTCCAGAAAAAGAAGGCGATGGTCACCATGCCGGAGGAGTTCCTCGGCCATGTCATGGTGTTCAGAACGTTTGAGAAAGTCAGCTACGGCTTGGTGATGGACGGCATCAGACCGATCAAGGTTCATGACGTGATTCGCGAGCCGCAGTCTTTATAGTTCTGGCTAGTCAGGTAGAACCAAAAACGCGGCCAAGGCCGCGTTTTTGTTGCGCGACTCAGAAAAATCGCAGCGAACATTGCTCCTCGACTGATGGGCAGACACGCTGATGGGCGTCAGTATTTGCCGAGGTAGAGTCGGTGGATTGAGATGAATGAAGTGGAAGCCTGGTTAATCTGGTTGCGTGCGCCGAACACGGGCGGGGCGCGCGTGCGGCGAGCACTGATGCGCTTTGAATCGTTGGCACAAGCGTATCGAGCCGGCGCTAGCGCCTGGCGCACCATCGGAATGAGTGATGAAGCCGTGCAATGGCTGAAGCTACCGGATCGGTCCCGCATTGAGCGAGACCTACGCTGGCTGGAATCTGCTGATAATCATCTTCTGACCTGCGATAACCCCGATTTCCCTTCGCTTCTGCAACGCATACCGGGCGCCCCTGCAGCGCTATTTGTCAGAGGTGATCCAACCACGCTATGGCAGCCGCAAGTCGCAATTGTGGGCAGTCGTAATGCATCGCCGGGCGGCCTCGCGCTAGCGCGGGACTTTGCCGGTACGTTGTCTCGCGCGGGATTTTGCATCACCAGCGGAATGGCCGATGGTGTCGACGGTGCCGCTCATACCGCAGCACTGGACGCGGGCGGGCACAGCATTGCGGTTCTGGGTACCGGAGTTGATTTGGTGTATCCGCGCAAACACGATCGTTTGGCGGCGCGCCTGCAGCAGCACGGCGCGCTTATTTCCGAGTTCCCTCTGCAGACGCCCGGTGCACCAGAGCACTTTCCGCGGCGAAATCGCATTATCTCGGGGTTGAGCCTGGGGACCCTTGTCGTTGAGGCTGGAGTGCACTCAGGATCACTGATCACCGCGAGGCTCGCCGCCGAACAAGGGCGCGAGGTGTTTGCTATACCTGGATCGGTGCACAATCCGATGGCTCGTGGTTGTCACCGACTCATTCGCGACGGTGCCAAGCTGGTTGAGAATGCGATGGACTTGCTCGAGGAGTTGGCGCCACTTGCTGCGCAATTGGCAGCGGATCTGCGCTTGCGGCTGGACGCCTTGCAAACTTTGGATACAACGCCGGAGCCCAGGCAGATTTCGTCAAGACCGCGTGAATCCGGCGACGGAGCATTGCTGGTTTTGGCTGCGATGGGGTTCGATCCGGTCGATATCGACACAATTGTCGATCGCAGTGGATTGACCGCGGCCACGATCTCTTCCATGCTGACCACACTGGAGTTGGACGGTGCGGTGGCGATGTTGGGTGGCAGTTGCTACCAAAGAGTCGGCTTCAGCACGAACGCGGCCCCCTCGTCCGCGCGGAAATCAAGATGAAAGAGACCGTCCTCGACGTATTGGTCTACCTGTTCGAAAACTACTTTCACGGTGCACCCGACACCGTCCACGATCGGGACTCCCTTCAGGGTGAACTCATTGAAGCCGGCTTCGATCCGATTCAGATCGGCAAGGCGTTTGACTGGCTCTTTGATCTGCAATCGGATCGCGTTTCACAGGTCCCTGCTCCTGCCATGGGACCGGTGCGGGTTTATGCGCAAGAGGAACGCGATCGCCTGGATACGGAATGCATTGGTTTCTTGATGCGGCTGGAGACGCACCGCGTGCTCGATGCGGAGAGTCGCGAGCGGGTTCTGGAGCGGGCATGGGCGCTGGAGCAGGCTCAGATCGAGTTGGAAGATCTGAAATGGGTGGTGTTGCTCGTACTATTCAACGAACCCGGTCGAGAGGCCGAGTTCGCCTGGATGGAAACACAGGTGCTTGGCGCGCATCTCCGATCAAACTGAGCGAGCTTCTGAAGCCAAGTTCCGAGCGCAAATTCTTGCCGAAAAGCGGCCGGAAGCAGAAACCGCACAGAACGCAGCGAACAGATCAGACTTGACAGCTCAATACATAGCGTAATTCACTGAACTGGAACGGACGCTACAAGGACAAACTGCACAAGAACGTACTGAGCAAAGGACGTACTTGCCCATGACGTTCTACTCGCTCGTTGTGCAGAGTTAGCCGCGGCTGCCGGGTCAGCCACGGCTTCATCACCTTCATCACCAAGCACTGGGAGGAATCCCGCGCTGCATCTGGAAACACAATGGCAAAGAATCTGCTGATCGTCGAGTCGCCTGCCAAGGCCAAAACCATCAACAAGTACCTCGGCAAAGACTTCCAGGTTCTGGCTTCCTATGGCCACATCCGCGATTTGGTTCCGCGCGAAGGCGCCGTCGATACTGAAAACGGCTTCACCATGCGTTATGACGTGATCGAAAAAAACGAGCGTCACGTCGAAGCCATCGCCAAGGCGGCAGCGCAGGCCACCTCGCTCTATCTGGCTACCGACCTGGATCGCGAGGGTGAAGCAATCAGCTGGCACATTGCCGAAATTCTTCGCGAGCGCGGCTTGCTCAAAGGCAAAACCTTGCATCGCGTGGTGTTTTCCGAAATCACACCCAAAGCGGTGACTGAAGCAATCGCGCACCCACGCAACATCGCCGTTGACCTGGTCAATGCCCAGCAGGCACGACGCGCGCTTGATTACCTCGTCGGGTTCAATCTGTCGCCGGTGCTCTGGCGCAAGGTGCAAACTGGGCTGTCAGCCGGACGCGTCCAATCGCCGGCATTGCGCATGATTGCTGAGCGCGAGGAGGAGATTGAGCGCTTCATCAAGCAGGAGTACTGGACGCTGGAAGCGTCGTGTCAGCATCCGCAGGCGCCATTTTCCGCCAAGCTCACCCGCTTCGACGGAGCAAAGACCGAACAGTTTTCGTTCGTAAATGCTGAGCAGGCTGAGCATGTGCGTTCCACATTGCACGCCGCGGCACAAGGCGCACTCAAAGTAAGCGACGTACAAAGCAAGCAACGGCAACGCCGGCCGGCGCCACCTTTCACCACTTCAACTTTGCAGCAGGAAGCGGCGCGCAAGCTCGGCTTTGGCACCAGTCGTACCATGCGTTTGGCTCAGGGCCTTTATGAAGGTGTTGCGCTCGGTGACGAGGGACAAGTGGGTCTCATTACCTATATGCGCACTGACTCGGTCAGTTTGGGCGCGGACGCGATTGAAGAACTGCGCGGGTTGATTGAACAGCGATTTGGCAAAAAGGCCCTTCCGGAAATACCCAACACTTACAAGACCAAGTCGAAAAACGCGCAAGAAGCGCATGAGGCCATTCGTCCGACGACCGTTTTGCATACGCCAGAGGCGGTTGCGACCTTCCTCAATCCCGACCAGTTGCGCCTTTATGAATTGATCTGGAAGCGCACGGTCGCCAGTCAAATGGCACCCGCGTTGATGAACACCGTTTCGGTCGAACTAGCCTGCGGAGATCGTCATAGCTTTCGCGCAACAGGAACCACGGTGATTGATCCCGGCTTCCTGGCTGTATACGAGGAAGGCAAAGACCAGCGCAGCGAAGAAGACGACGACGAAGCGCGGCGCTTGCCATCGATGCAAAAAGGCGATCGCATTCCACTCAACGAAATCATCGCCGATCAACACTTCACTGAACCACCGCCGCGGTTTTCGGAGGCCAGTCTGGTCAAGGCGCTTGAGGAATACGGCATCGGCCGGCCATCAACTTATGCCAGCATCATCCAGACGCTGCTTTCGCGCGAGTACGTGATGTTGGACAACAAGCGCTTTCGGCC
>JANMSL010000248.1:0-3183 GCA_031389245.1 Lysobacterales bacterium
TGCGGTCGTCGAGCCATTCGCTGTGATGCTATGTGCTCCCGCGCGTCGACTCAACGTCACTACGGCTACGTCTTTGCCGCCGCCCGGTGCGCACTGCACCACAGCGCCGTCCTATCATGATCACTTCAGCAGGCGACCAAAGTTACTGACTAACCATCGATCAACACTGCGCCCACGTTGTTGCTCAGCGCCTGCATCACTTGCTGGGGTACGCGTACGCTGAGGCCTTCGACGGGTTCATCGCAACTGCGCAGCGCCACCGAAACCGGAGCGCCCGAGGCCAAAGCAGTGTCGGAAAACGCCACCAGCTCAAGACGACCGTGCTGATCGCGACCGACCAACCACAGGCCGTTGGCCAAAACCGAAGAACTCAGGCAGCTCGGGTCGCGATTGGTCAGCGTCAGATGCTCGCCCACCAGAGGCTGCACACGCCATTGCTGGCTGGACTGGTCAAGCACTGCGCCATATTGGCCGGGCGTGTACACCGGGCTTTGACCTTCAACACCTTGACCATCGACAAAAGCAGGGGCGGCGACGGCGGATGCCGCGGCGGCAATCAGGCCGAACAACATTGAACGAACCTGGGTTTTCATGACTTACTCCTAGTGGCTTGGACCGGACCCTTGTCCGGTGTGCATAGACTGCGCCCAAGCAAGCCCGCCCATCAGTGGCGGTTTAGCATAGTTTATGGCGATTTCCGCCAATCGTCTTTGACCCGCTGTACCGCGGCGACGCCCGCGGGCACGTCGTGGAGTGTCGTCGAGATCGGTTAATGCTCTCAGTTGGTCCCCAAATGGTGTCAGTGCGGCTGGTGGGTCGATCTTCAAGTTGTTGATTTTCATGAAGACGCCATTGACGTCACCGATCGACCCCGCGGCACCGAGCGTCCGAAGCACTGACAGCATTTGGTGCCCGCATCGAGCTTGCGTTAATCGTGTTGACAGGCGTTTGGCGACAGTAGTCGCAGCAACGGGAAGCTACATTCCATGCTTTGGTGCAGCTCGTTGTGCCTTGTACGCCTCGACATACCGATCCAGGAACTCGTCCATGTTCCCGCGATACCGCGGCGCTTCTAAAGGCGAAAACACACCAAGCCGTTTGGAGATCACCAAAGCAAACGAGATCTGACTCTGGGTTAACGCCTAGTTGTCCCACTCAAATGCTTCCGGCAGCCCAGAAGCCCGCCTATGACAGAATGCTTGATCGAATCGACGAGCGCATGGGAAAAAGGAGGACTCGTGTTTCATTCACAGATTCGTTGGAGCATCTGGCTGCTGTCGTGCTTGTTATCGGCCTGCGGCACCGAGAATCCTGCACCACCAGCGTTTGAGCTGCGGAAGCCGACGAGCATTTCCTTCTACTATGCGATCTATGTCAGTAACGACGAGATCCCCGATGTCGCAGCATTGCTGGCTGGGACCGCAGCGGTGACTTCCGAGCGACTGAAGCTGGTACCAGAACTGCCTTCGCGGCCAACAGAGCCGGTGATGCGTTGGAAGCTTATTACCGAGGTCACCCGGGACTATGCACCACCCGACGAAGCAATGCTGCGCCACTTTAGTCGTGGGCTGAATACTGATCAGAAGGCACGTCTACTGGAAAGTCCTGTGGTTGTCCTGATGCAGTTCGCGCACCCGGCTGATGCAGCATATGAGTCACTCAGAAGAGCGGACGAGACTATCTATGCATTGGCGCGTGCAATCGATGGATTGATTTGGGACGAAGAACTCCGACTCGTCTATACGCCGGAAGCCTGGTCAGACGCGCGACTGACGAATCCTGCCGATACGCCACCCAGCGCAGAGCAGCATACCGTCGTTCACTCCTATAGAAATGGCGAGCATGTTCGTGCCGTATCGCTGGGGATGCGAAAGCTGGGACTGCCGGATCTGGTGATAGAGCGCATGGCATCTTTCAACGGCAATCAATTGGTAAAACTGATGAACGGCATCGAACAATTTCTGATCGAGGGTGGTCGATTGGACAGCTCCGGATCGGCGCACTTGGCAGTCGAAACGTTGAAGCCCGGCACCGTCCGCGACATGCTCTCGACGGGCTGGAAACGCAACGCGAGCGGTAGAGCGGCATTCCATCTCCAAGCCGTGCCTACCAAGGAGGGCGATGCTGCCAACGCGCTCTTTGCGATTCAGTTCGATGCGTTCGATGGGCCGGACGAATTTGCGCGCCAGGATCAGGCCGTATCAACATTCTTCGGTTGGTCCGACGAGGTCAAATACATCGGGCAGAACGACGCGTTGGAGACTGCGATGGAAGCAGCGCGCGCGAAGCTTCCCAAAATTCGCGACCGGTTTCGCGCAGGTTTGCCATTGGGCGATAGCCTGCAGGTGAAGGCTCCATTCGAGACAGTGGGCGGCGGCAGCGAGTGGATGTGGGTGGAGGTCACGGGTTGGGAAGAAGACGAGATCCGGGGGTTGCTGAATAACGAACCGTTCAACATTCCCGAACTGCATAGCGGCCAGCAGGTCGTCGTATCCTTGAAGGACGTCTTCGACTACCTGTTGACTGGTGCAGATGGAAGCAGGGAAGGAAATACGACGAGTGCGATCATCGAGGCGATGCAGGGCGAAACCGAAGCGCAAGGGTCGAGCGGCGACGCAGAACGGTGAACGCTGACACTTGATCCAACGTGGCGCCTCCCAACGGCACCAATTTCTTCTCCCGCTTTGCGGTAACGCGAATTTTCCGCACCGGGTCTGGTTGGCGGTCTGTCGGCGTTCTCTGAAAAGCCGTTTCAGCATGAATGGATCGTCATTACCGCGGCGCTCGCGCTTGCTGCCGGCAAAGTACTTGCAGCTTGGCGATATGTCTCTGCGCGCTGGCGGCATCCCCTGGGAAAGGTGCTCATCACACTTGTGCATCGGTTCGTGTTGATCTTGTCGACAATGATCGCCAGAGACATGGTCGCATCTAGCCTGGGCTTGCCACCCCAAGACTTCGACGTAACCGTCGACGTGTTTGCGCTGCTGTTCTATGTGCATGCCTGGGTATTTGTAATGATGCTGCTTATAGGCACAGCGGGATTTGTTCTTCTGGTGCTTGCGATGGCGCGTACCATAACCTACCGGCAAGTTGATCAGTGGGCGTCCCCACTCGCCAATGCTGCAGGTAGCTTGGTGCTAGCCGCGCTGCTCACCGTGGTCTTGCAATCCGTATCGCGGGTAA
>JANMSL010000176.1:0-4667 GCA_031389245.1 Lysobacterales bacterium
GAGATCCCTTTGGCAACCGTCTGGGCATCATTGAGAATCCCAACTTCGAACGGGACGCAGTGCGCTGAGCACGTGCTGAACAGGCTTGCGCGTGGCCAACCCGCTGCTCGGATACGCGCCCACGCGACGGAACAGGAGAACACAAAGTGGATCTGAACTGCGGCCCGTGCAAGATTCGCGACTGGCACCCGAAGGACCGGGCGTCGCTGCTACGCCTGGCCGACAATCATCGTATCTGGCGCAATCTCTCGCACCGTTTTCCACACCCCTACACCGACGCCGATGCCGATTCCTGGTTCGCCATGCTTGCGCAGACGGCGGTGCCAACCCATTGGGCCATTGATCTCGATGGATTGGCCATCGGCGGAATCGGTATCGACATTGGCGCAGGCGTGTTCGCACGATCGGCACACTTCGGTTACTGGCTGGGTGAACCCTACTGGGGGCGCGGCCTGATGACCGCGGCAGTGCGCGCAACGGTCGACTTCATCTTCAAGGAGTTCAATTTGGTGCGACTGGAGTCACCGGTATTCGAATGGAACCCGGCTTCGATGTGCGTGTTGGAGAAATGCGGCTTCCAGCGTGAAGGTGTGCTGCGGCGTAGCGTCGACAAGGACGGCGAGATCATCGATACCGTGCTGTATGCGCGACTGCGCGACGCCAATCCGGGCTGAGCGTTACTCGCGAAGAAAGCTCAAAGTCTCCGCCCAAAGCGCAGTACGTGCCGGTTGCAGATGCATCCAGTGATTGGCCTTGGCGATCTTGATGTCGCGTCGATCGCGGGCACGCGAAAGCGCATCGAACAGACGTCGCGCATCGGCATCGGTAGTGATGTGGTCCCACTCGCCGCGCACGATCAAGGTCGGTTGCGTGATGCGCCCACTGGCGACGATCTGCCTTCCGGCAAACAGTTCGGCGATATCGTGCATCGGACCGAATGGGACTTTCACCGTAAGCGGGGTGCGCTCCGCGGCGGTGCGATCGGTTCGCAGGTACGCCGCGCACCAGCGTTCGATCTCGGATTCGTCCACCGGGGTTGCCGCCTCGTCAGGGAGGCCGCTGCGATGACGCGGGCGTTGGTCCGCTGCGCTGATCAGCGCCCATGCCGGCGCCGCTTGGTTCAGTATGTTGCCATCGCGCAGCATCGGCGGGCCGAACAACACGAGCCTGGCAATCAGATCGGGCCGATCGATCGCGGCCTGCTGCGCCGGCAAACAACCCCAGGAGTGTGCGACCAGGTGAATCGGCGTAATCGGCCGTTGCTCGCGAATATGCGCCAGCACTGCGATCACCTGCTCAGCTGCTGATTTGCAACGGCCAAAGACGGGGTTCTGCAACGCCGGTTGCGCAAAACATGCAGGGCGATCCGAATCACCGTAACCGACGAAGTCGAATGACCAGGCATCCATGCCAGCCAGTTGCATCTGGTCCAGCCATGAGACCCGATCGATCCGCCATGCCACCGACATCGAGGTCGGGAAGGTCGCGCCGTGCACGTACACTACGCAGGCACCGTCGCCGCGCTGACGGTGCACGGCGAGCTTGAGTGACTCGTCGCCCTGCTTCCAAAACACGTCGGATCGCTTCCGTATAGGCGCGTTGACTGCCTTGGTCGAGAAGAATCCATGGTCGGCGAGTGCGATCGGACTGAGCAAAGACAGTACTGCGGCAGACTCGTGCAGCAATACGCGGCGCTTCATCGCGGACTCGCATGAGCGTTCAAAGAATCCTGTGGCGCCTGGCCGCGATCATGCATGCCGTAGTCGCGGACGACGCAGGCCACTCGAATCCGGTAATCGGTAAACATCGTGCTCCGTCCTTGCGCCTGAGTGCACCGATGCGCTTCGAGGTTGCGCCAGGTCGCGACCGCCTCCTCGTCGCGCCAATAGGAGAGCGAGAGCAGCCTGCCGGGTTGCGACAGCGACTCGAAGCGCTCGATCGAAACAAAGCCATCGATGCGTTCGAGCAAAGGCCGCAGCGCAGCAGCGGCATCTAGGTAAGCCGTCTGCTGATGTTCGGCCAGAATCACTTCGAATAGAACGGCGATCATGTTGATGGCTCCACCCGTATCGGCGGTACGCCCATCGTGCCAGCCACGTTTTCCACGAAGCTGCGTTCCTCACGCACAATGAAGCGCTCATCGCGCGCGAATTCGAAATTGGCGCGCGCCTCGGAGTCGGCCTTCAACGTCGTCCGATAAGACTCATAGTCGGCCAAACTGGCAAAGGCGATCAGGCCCCAGGCGACATGCGTGTTGCCTTCCAGCGGCAAAAAATAGCCAATAAGGTGCCCGCCACATCGGGGAATGACGCTTCCCCAGTTGTGCGCGTACTGAGCGAACGCCTCGCGTTGGTACGGGTCGATCTCATAACGGATGATGCAGGTCAATGCCACGTGAGCCTCCTTGGGGATGGTCTGAATCAGTCTCCACTTCGTCTTCGCTGCACAGCTCATCGTTTGCCACGCCCTGGTTTTCAACAGCGGAGCTGGTCGCTTTCAACAGCGCAGCTGGTCAACCTGCGGTTTTTCGCCCCCTGACTCAGGGGGCTATCCAGGCTCCGAACTTGTTCAGAGCTTCTTTACGCGCGGTCATGATGCGCGCTTGCATGTAATAGATGGTTCGGTGAACATCGAACCATGACGAACACACACCAGATCGCTGAGGTCGCTGCCTTGATCGGCGATAAGGCCCGAGCCGCGGTGCTGACGGCATTGATGGCCGATCGGGCGCTGACTGCTACCGAGTTGGCACAAATTGCCGGTGTCACCAAGCAGACCATCAGCGCGCATTTGACCAAGCTCACTGCGGCGCAACTGCTCAGCGTGCAGTCGCAGGGGCGACATAGGTATTTCCGCCTTGCCGACGCACACGTCGCGCGCTTGATCGAGTCGCTGATGGGTGTGGCGTTTCGCAACAGTGCGCAGCATTTAGCGGTTGGACCAACACAGCCAGCATTGCGCAAGGCGCGCGCCTGCTATGACCATCTTGCCGGCGAACTCGCGGTGCAGGTATACGAGGCACTGACCCAATCAAGGGCATTGCGCGTTGCTGCCGAATCCATCGAGCTGACCAGGCAAGGCCACGCGCTATTCGCGAAGTTCGGTATCGACACCACTCCGGTTGCAGCCGATCGGCGCATGCAATGCCGCAGCTGCCTGGATTGGAGCGAGCGCCGATTTCATCTGGCCGGTGGTGTGGGTGCGCGCATGCTCACGCGCTTCTTCGAACTGGGCTGGGCGCGTCGCCAAAAAAATTCGCGCGTGGTGCTGTTCACCGCGCAAGGCGAACGTGAGTTGCTCGATTTCTTCGTGCATCGCGTTGTGCGCTGAGGAGATTGCAGCGCGCCGCGTACCGGTAGACGCAGACCAATTGGCCGATCGTGCACGATGAGTGACCGCGGAGCACGCCGCTGCTACACGGTATCGAACAACGCTGCGATATCGTCTGGTGTGATCGGTAGCGATTCCCCGCCGCTGTCGGCGAGCAGAGCATCGGCGAGGGCAGCCTTGCGCGCCTGCAGCGCCTGGATTTTTTCCTCAACCGTCCCGGTGCAGATCAGGCGATAGACAAACACCGGCTTGTCCTGGCCGATGCGGTGCGCGCGGTCAGTTGCCTGCGCTTCAACGGCAGGATTCCACCAGGGGTCGTAATGGATCACGGTATCGGCCGCGGTCAAATTCAGACCCACACCGCCAGCGCGCAGACTGACCAGAAACACCGGCACTTCGCCCTGCTGGAACCGGTTCACTGGTTCGTCACGATCGCGGGTACTGCCGTCCAGCCGCACGAAGTCGATGTGCCGTTCGCGCAATACTGGCTCGATCAGGTCGAGCATGCGGGTGAACTGCGAGAACACCAGCACGTGACGACCGGCGATGACCAGTTCGTCGAGCATCTCAATCAGGCGCGATAATTTGGCAGAGTCTTCGACGCTGCGTGCACTGTCCAGATCAAGCAGCCGCGGATCGCAGCAGGCCTGGCGCAGCTTGAGCAGGGCATCGAGTACGATGATGCCGCTTCTGCCGACGCCACGCTCGTGGATCGCTTCCTGTATGCGTTGATGCTGATGCAGGCGCAGGCTTTCGTAGAGGTCGCGCTGGGTACCGCCGATCTCGATCGCCTCGATGATCTCGGACTTGGTCGGCAAGTCGGCTGCAACCTGTTCCTTGGTCCGGCGCAGCAGGAACGGTTGAATGCGCCGATTCAGTCGCAATTGGCAATCGTGATCGGCGAGTTTTTCGATCGGCGTTCGAAACACGCGCACGAAACTCTTCTCGTCGCCGAGCAGGCCGGGCGCAGCGAAGTCGAGCAGGGACCAGAGTTCGCCGAGATGATTTTCCACCGGAGTGCCGGTCAAACACAGCCGTTGCTGCGCGTTGATCGTGCGCGCCACGGTGGCGGCCAGCGATTTGGGATTCTTGATCGCCTGCGCCTCGTCGAGCGCGACGATGCTGTACTGCTGCTCCGCATGCAGATCGCGATCACGCACCAGCAGCGTATAGCTGGTCAGAATGAGGTCGAAATCCGCCAGCGATTCGAAGTCGCGATTGCGCTGCGCGCCATGCAGGGTGAGCACGCGCAGTTGTGGCGCGAACTTGGCTGCCTCGCGCCGCCAGTTGGGCAGCACACTGGTCGCGGTCACCACCATGGCCGGATGCAGCAGTGC
>JANMSL010000284.1:0-1932 GCA_031389245.1 Lysobacterales bacterium
TGTTCCGAAGAACCGGCACCGCGTGGGCTCAGTCCGACAAGTTCCTGGGCAGCGATGTGTTGCGTAACGACGCACTCGGTTCGGCCGTAGCCATCTCCGCCGGTGTATCCATCGTCGGCGCGCCCTTCGGTCTGACAACGCTGGGTGCGGAAGCTGGCTCGGCGTATGCCTACACACGCGAGGATGGCACCACCACGTCGCTCGCGGTCAATACCAGCGCCTTGACCTATGGGCAATCTGTAACGATGACTGCTGGCGTTGGCGCGAGCCCGTTTGCGGCCGCCGCACCGACCGGGTCCATGACCTTCTACAACGGCAGCACAGTGCTGCAAACTGTCCAGATCAACGGTAATGGCCAGGCGCAGTACACCCTCAATCCCAGCGCCGGGGAGCTCAACCTGACCGCGCACTATGGTTCGGATGTCATTCACCTCGCCAGTAGCTCTGCTGTGCGCAACGTGACCGTCTCCAAGGCTGCCACGTCACTAGCAATGACGCCGCCCGGTTCGTCCTCGGTTCCCTACGGCACCAACCTCGTTTACACGGCCACGTTGTCGGCCGTGGGTGCGCCGGTGCCAACGGGAAACATACGCTTTATCGATGGCGCCAGTACGTTAGTCGGTACCGCGCCGTTGACTGCCGGCGTGGCGACGCTGAACATCCCCAACCTCAGTGTCGGTTCGCACAACATCAAAGCCGAGTATCTCGGTGACAACAATTACGTCGGGTTTACCACCACGGCGAACCCGATCACTGTAGTCAAAGCCAGCGTGACTCTGACTCTGACGACAGATCCTGATCCGGCGCTGGAAGGTGATGCAGTGCGTTTGGTCGCGACGCTGGCCGGGGGCATTCCCACGGGTCTGAGCGTAGGATTCCAAATGATCTCGCCAACTTCCGTCATCATGGGTGGCTCGTCGACCGATTCCGCGGGCGTTGCCAACATCAATATCGGCGTGCTCAGCATCGGCAGTTATCAGTTCCGCGCAACTTTCTTCGGCGATGCCAATCACTTCCCGGTGACCGATGACTCTGGCGTGCACAACGTACTTGCCGCTGCCAACTTGAGTATTACCAAGAGCAATGGTGAGGCGTTTGTGCAGAGCGGTGCTCTTACCTCCTACAGCATCGTTGTCACCAACGCCGGCCCCAATCCAGTCGTCGGCGCCACCGTGATCGACGATATCGACGATGATCTGGTCACCGGATTGTTCCTGCCCGATGCCCCGTGGACTTGCGCGGCTGCTGGTGGCGCGACCTGCGCCGGCGGTACCAGCGGTTCGGGTGACATCAATTTGTCGGTCAACGTACCCGTGGGTGGCAGCATTACTATCGGTGTCGACGCACAGACGCGTGCAGACGCGGAGCCTTTCGTCAGCAACACTGCCTCGGTGTCACTGCCAGAGACCATGGGCGACCCCGATGGCAGCAATAACTCATCCAACGATAGTGACCCGAGCGGTATTTTCGGGGACGGACTTGAAAATGCGGAGCAATGAGATGCTTGTCGCCGCTGCGCGAGTCCGCAACAGAAGCGGCAACATTGAGTGCAATAGAGGTTTTCAGTGCGCCGCGGTCGACAGCAACAAGTCCGCGGCACTTACCCTCGAACACGTTGGACCCACAGATAAGGCAACCGTCACCATGCATTTTGAACGATCAACTGCCGCGTTTGGCGCGGAAAGAAGGAGCACCGTGAGCAACGTGAGCAGAAAAAATCGTGTGATGGCAGCGCTGGCCGTTGCCTGTCTGGCGAGCTTTGGAGCGATGCAGGCGAATGCAGAAAACCTTCTGTTGAAGAACAGCGACGGTTCAACCATCACGCAGATTCCGCTGACCACCAGCCAGGGCTGTACGGTCGTGGGCGGCGGCGATATCGAAGTCCGGCCGCAGCCGACATCCGGTACTGCTGGTGACGGCTGGTGTCCGCAG
>JANMSL010000182.1:0-3984 GCA_031389245.1 Lysobacterales bacterium
CCACAAGCTGCCATCGGCCGCGCTGAGCAAACTTGAAACGTGGTGCTCAGAGATAGACCGCGGTTGATCGCGCTCACGAATAAAGACGCGCATCTTGGAACCGTCGTAACGATTCAGCCCGACCTGGGTGCCCACCCATAGAAATCCTTCCCGATCCTGCGCCATCGCCATGGCGCTCATCTGCGACAGGCCATCGACATCGGTCAGGCTGCGAAAGCGCGCGGTTTGTGCGTTCGGTTGTGCATGCACCGGAAAGGCGAGAATCAGAGCCAAGGCATAGCAGCACGCCGCAAGTTTCGCGGCCAACCCACTGCGGCGGATTCCCTTCAACATGGCCGATTCTCGCATCGTTTTCGAGCGAAATGAACGCCAGTAGTCGGTCTTTTGCAACGAGCAGGCGTTGGAGACCCGGCCGAAAATCGGCGCCGCAGTGCCCGATCACGCTGCGAGTTTGCCTCACTCAAACATTCCGGCGCAGGTCCGAACGCCTCAGGGCACAGAAATAACCACCGCGCGATCGTCGGGAAAGTTCAGCCCCAGCGAGCCGCACCAGCAAAGCGGTCAGCGCGGACTTGTAAGCTTGAAGCCTCAGAGCCGCTACCAATACAACGAACTTCGAGACCTTGTTTCGCGCGCTTTTGGTCGCGGGCCCAAAGTGCCTTGGACCAACCGCAGTGCGCCCATTTGCAGCTCCGCAGACCACAGAACAATCCTGACTTTTGCAACTCAGATCACCATCACTTACTGTTCGAAGCTGTTGGCAAACAACACTTCGACTTGACTGGAGTGAAAACGCGACACCTTGCCCTGGAAATCCACCAAATAGAGTTCGCCGTTCTCGCCTTCGCCAAAGCCAGCAATCAGCGCCGGCGTATCCTGCCAAAGACTGAAATTCCACGTAGTCGCCGGCGGCGTTGGACGCAGCAGAAAAAACACGCGGCCCGAGATGAAATCGCCGAAGATATAGACGCCCTGCAAAGCAGAAATGGCGCCACGGTAAACATAACCACCGGTTACTGAGCTGCCATGCCCGGTGTTGCGCGCGTAAGTAAATATCGGCGCGATGCTGTTGGCGCACGTGCCATGGATCGGGTTGGTGCCTTCGCAATTGCTCCAGCCATAGTCGCGCGTGCCGATCGCATCAATGTGGTCGAGCGATATTTCTTCCTGTGCGCTCCAGCCCACATCGCCCAGAAACATCTCGCCGGTCACCTGATCGATGCTGAAGCGGAATGGATTGCGCCAGCCGTGACTGAGGGTTTCGTCGCAAGCACCGGCAACACCGCTGCCGCCAGCATGCGGATTGCTCGCCGGAATCGCATACAGCGCCGAGCCGTCGCTGTTGTCAGCACACAACTCGTTGTCGCCCGGCGTGGTGACCTGGTCAACGTCGATGCGAATGACCTTCGACAACAGCGCACGCGAATCGGGATTGGCGTTGACGCCAGTGAAGCTGCTGTCGGATGGGCAATCGCCGCTGCGACTGTCGTTGCTCATCAACTGCGCTGGGGTCAGCGTCTGTCCACGCCGACAGGGATCACCTTGATCGGACCCATCACCCATTGGGATGTACAGATATCCGTCGGGACCAAACGTCAAATCGCCACCGCGGTGAAAACGATATCCCAGGTCGATGCGCAAAATCGTGGTGATGGTGGTGACATCGAGTAGATTCGGATCGATGGCCGACACCTGCAGACGCGCAATGACGGTGTCGTCATTGAGGTCGTTGTAGTTGATGTAGACGTATCCATTTGCCGCGTACTGCGGATGGAACGCGAGCCCAAGCAATCCGTTCTCGTAATCCGTTCGCACGCAGTTTGGCACGGGGGCGGCCCCGCACTGCGGCAGATTGAGGAAAGGTGCGGCCAGCGGCACCGATGCCCCCGGCGGCAATACGCTGATGCGCCCACGCCGGCCGACGATAAACAGTCGGTTGCTGCCGTCGCCGGCATTGCGGATCGAAAGCGGTTCCGACAGGCCCATCACCACGGTCTGCAAGGTGAGATCCGGTGGCGCAATCTGTGCCCCGGCAGCAAAACTCATCAATAGCAGCAACGCCGGCGCAAACCCGCGCCGGCCAGCGATTCGTGGTGGTGCCATGGGATTTCCTCAACAGGCCACTGATTGCCGCCCCGCTCCTGCTGGATCGGGTTTCGGGAATAGAGTGCCGCAATTTGATCACGGCGTGCGTGACTGGCGTCAATAAAGTGATGTTGCCGATCACGGAACGCGAATCGAGCGCTGCGCGCGGGCGCAGCCGAGGTGACCACTCGCTGGTTAGGCTCGCGCTACATCACTAGCGTTGGTATTGGTCGCAGCCTCGCTCCAACGCCGAAGGAAAAACCACGTCACCAGCAGGTACAGCCCAATCACGGCATGACGTACGATGGTCGCAGTGGGCGCGTCGGCATTCGAAACCAGCAGCACATCACCAATCGGCATGATGACGGCGACCAATGCCATCAGACTGAGTACACGAATCTGCCGCATGAGCAGCAGCGTCGCAGCAAACACGGCCAGAAACAGCGCGCGCAATCCGAACACGGCCACAAAACCGGTATCCGCCGAATCCGCCAGCGGCAGTCCCAGATAGGTGGCGAACCCGACCGGGTCGCTGAACGCGCGCGCGGCGTTGACCAGTTGCAAAAGCACCATCAACGACGCCATCCAGAAGCCTACCGAGCGCGTGAGTTTTGCGGGATTAGGCATTGCGTTCATGTGTTGAATTACCTCGCGTGAGCCGATGAAAGTGATTGAGATCGACCTGCGAACGCGTCCAACGCCTCGACAAAGCGCGCGCTGGCCTCGAGCTCGGGAAAGTGTCCGACGCCTTCCAGCACAAGGCTGCAACTGTTCGGCGCCAGGCTGCGTGTCGCGGCCATGTCGGTGGCGGCATGCGAAGGGTCCGCCCTGCCCCAGACGATCAGGGTGTCCTGTGCCACCGGTCCAACCAGTCCGGCGTGGTCGCGCATGAAGTGCTGGAAGCCCGATGCGAGGCAGAAGCAGCCGCCATGATCAAAATTGCTGAGCGTTGCCTGTGCAAAGGTATCCAGCAGTTCCGGCTGGGCAAGCGCGCTTGCATACCACTGACGTATGCGCCGACGCCGCATCGCCAGCAACGCCAGCTGACCGAGCAGCGGTCGGCGCAGCAGTCCCTTGGGGTCGCGCTGTTGCAGCCAGTCTTGCGCGCCCTGCCAGGTGGGCGTCTGTGCGAGCACCAGTTTTGCGACCAGATCCGGACGCCGACGCGCGATGCCAATGGAGACATACGCGGTTACGCAGGGCAGAGCCAAAACGTGAGGTCCGTTACCGATCCGCTCGAGTAGTCTCGTCACCACGGCGACAGCGTTGTCCAACGAGAAACGAAACCCCGCGCGTGGCAGCGAACAACCGAATCCCGGCAGTTCGAACACCGTCACCCGGTAGCGATCGGCCAACGCGGCGATCAGATCATCGTAGAGTTCCAGCGGCACCGGTGGGTCGGTCCCCAGCACCAGTGAGGGGCCACGAGTGCCGGCCTGGCGCATACGTACGATGGTGCTGCCCAGATCCACGAAGCGCAGATCCGCGCGCGTTGTCGCTGCGGCGCCGCGCTGGCTGCGCGCCAGTCGCCAATGCGTGGGCACTGTGTCGATCAGTTGTGCGAGTGCGGACAGCATGCCTTTGCCTGAAAGCCGAAACAGCCATCACTTTGCCGCGCGGCCTCGACCTAGGCAAACGAACTTTCTGCGTGTGCGCATGAACCTGATTCACGCGCCAGCGATGTTGCGGAACTGCGTAACCAGCCAGTCACGCACTTCGCGCAGCCGCGTCTGCGCCGGAGTCAATGGCCGACTGAGCAAGTACAGGTTGCCCAGGGACACCGGCGCGCATTCGCCGTAGCGACGGACGCGGCCCTGATCAAACCAAGGCTGTATCACCGGCAACTTGGCCAGCGATACCCCCAACCCTTCCATCACCGCGCGCATCGCGGCGTTATAG
>JANMSL010000342.1:0-2037 GCA_031389245.1 Lysobacterales bacterium
GTCCGCGCGCAGCGCGGACCCACCAGGGCATTGCAAGCGCTGGCGTTGTGGGCTGTTGGCTCTGGTGGGTCCGACCTGTGGGCGGACGCTTTTGGTGATGCGGCGACATTTGCAAAGAGCGTCCGCGCGCAGCGCGGACCCACCAGTGCAAGACCTACCGATGCCGGTGCGTTGCGCGAGAGGAAACAGTGGGTGGCCGCGTCTTGAGTTACTTCCTGGCCACCGTGAGGTTTTGCATGTCGTCCCTGATCTGGTTGTGTCGGCGTCGCGTTGCGCGTTTTGTGATGCCGGTGGCTTTTCTCGCGATGTCCAGCAGCGTGTTGGCGATTACCGTGCGCGTGGGCGCAGCGTCGGATCCGGCCTGCACTGCTTTTTCGATTCCGGGCGCAATTGCGCAGCTGCCGGCAGGATTCACTGCGCACCGCATTCTGCTGTCGACCAATCAAAGCTACGTCAGCGCGGGCACGGTCGATCGGCGAAATGTGAGTATCGAGGGCGGCTATGCCAATTGCAGTGCTGCGACACCGGCGGCGGGCGCATCGACACGGATCGGTCCGCACGCGAGCGCAACGGCGCCATTGCTTACGGTGAATGGCGGCAGCGGGGGTGTCTTCACTGTGGCTCTGCGCGATCTCGAAATCCGCGGCCCGGCGCCGGCCGGTGCGATTGCGGCGTTGGGCTCGGTGGACCTGATCGTCGAAGACTCGATCATTGCCGACTCGGGTACGACATCGATCGACGGTGGTGCAATCAACAGTGGCTTCGATGCCTTCGTGTTCCTGCGCGGTATCACCGAGATCAGCAATAACCGCGGCAACTTCGGTGGCGGCGTTGCCTGCGTCGATGGCCAGCTCAACATCGAAAGCAGCGATGTGCTGATCACGGCCAACCGCGCGAATACCGCGGGCGGCGGTGTGTCCCTCAATCGCTGCACGATGTTTTGGGACCCGGATACCGCATCGACTGCGGGTGGCATTCTGGGCAATCGCGCCACCGTCGGCGGCGGCGTGTACATGAGTGACGCTTCGATCAGGGCACGCGGCACCGGCAGCAATCGCTTCGCGGCGCGACGCATCATCGCCAACACCGCCGATTACAATGGCGGCGGCATCGCCGTGCAAAACAATAGCCTGGTGTTGCTGCCGCAACTCGACGCTTCATCCAACTTCGCAGGCGTTGCCGGCGTGCCATCCGGTCAGGGCAATTGCGGCGGAATTTCGGTATTTGAATCAGTGCTGACGCTGGAGAGTTTTCGCATCGAGGGCAATGTCGCGCATGGCTTCGGTGGCGCCATCTGTCTGAACCCACGCAGCAGTTTCCGCGTCGGTGACCCGCGCCCCTGCACCAATGGTGCCTGCCGCAGCATCAGCTTCAATCGCGCCGGTACCGTGTTGAGCGCCGACGCCGGCGCGGTCTGGATGGGCGAGGACGCCGCGCTTTCACTGTTCGGTACGCGCATCATCGGCAACAGTTCGCAGCTCAGTTCGGTGATCTATTCGGAGGACAACACGCCGCCGAATGCGACCATCGACATCGTCAATTCGGTCATCGCGCGCAACACCGCCACGGTCGCCTTCATGATCGCCTACACTGGTACCACGCTGCGTTTTGACTGGACCACGATTGCCGACAACCCCAGTGGCCCGTCGCTGCTGGAAGGTTTCGGCAACAATACGCTCGATCTCGCCACCAGTATTTTTTCTGCCGCAGCGGGTACCGAAGTGCTGTCAGCACCGCCCAGCAATCCGCTCACCACGCGTTGTCTAATCGCGCATGAAAACGCCAGTCTCATCCAGAATGGCGGCAACGCCATTGTCGGCCCACCGGGATTCGTCGATCAGGCCAACGGCGACTATCGCCTGATCGCGACCGGTCAGGCGGTCGATTTCTGTACTGCGGACGCGAATGCCGAACCGAGCGTCGACATCTCCGGTAACGCACGTCTCGTTGACCTCGCGCTACCCGACATCCTCGGTCCCTGGGATCTGGGCGCCTACGAAACACCGGCCGGAGATGCGGTGTTTGCCAGTGGCTTCG
>JANMSL010000374.1:0-2111 GCA_031389245.1 Lysobacterales bacterium
TCGGCTCCAAGAACGAGAGGCCGGGCCGGACGGGCTTTGCGCACCTGTTCGAACATCTGATGTTCCAGGGTTCGGAAAATTTTCCGGATGAGTTTTTCAAACCGTTTGAGGACGCTGGCGCCACCGATCAGAACGGCACTACCGATTTCGATCGCACCAACTATTTCCAGAACGTACCCACTACGGCGCTCGATATGGCGCTGTGGATGGAGTCCGATCGCATGGGCCATCTGCTCGGCGCGATTGACCAGAAGGTATTGGACGAGCAACGCGGTGTGGTGCAGAACGAGAAGCGTCAGGGCGACAACGCACCCTACGGTAAAACTTTCTACAACATTCTCGAGGGTCTGTTTCCCGAAGGCCATCCCTATCGATGGGAGCCGATCGGCTCGATGGATGACCTCAACGCCGCTTCGCTGGAGGACGTGAAGGACTGGTTCAAGACCTGGTACGGCCCGTCCAACACGGTGCTGGTGCTGGCCGGAGATATTGACGTCAAGACCGCGCGCGAGAAAGTCGAAAAATACTTCGGCGAGATCGAACCAGGCGCACCGCTGGCACGACGCAAGTCCTTTATCCCCAAGCTTGATGCGCCTGCCCGCGACGTCATGCACGACCGCGTTGCCCAGGCGCGCGTGCATCGTGGCTGGACCGCGGCAGTGGCCGGAACGGTTGAAGCTGACCAACTGTCACTGGCATCACGCATACTGGGTGGCAGCAAGACCTCACGTCTGTACCAGCGTCTGGTTCTGAAAGATCAGATCGCCAGTTCCGCCAGTGCCTGGTACTACCCGCTGGAAATCGCCGGCATCTTCGTCATTCAGGCCGACGCCAATCCCGGCGTTGATCCAGCGAAGCTCGAAATCGCGATTGAGCAAGAAGTCGCGCGCTTTTTAAAAGACGGCCCTACCGCCGATGAAGTAAAGCGCGCCCGCGTTGCCGCCGAAGCCAGTTTTGTGCGCGGCGCCGAACGCATTGGCGGCTTTGGTGGCAAGGCCGATATTCTGGCCGAGTGCGCGACTTACACCGGCAAGCCGGACTGCTTCAAGCAATCGCTGGCCACGATCGGCGCCGCCACGCCAGCGAGCGTGCTGGCGGCGGCGAGCGAAGTGCTGCAACCGCAACACTACACACTCACGGTCCTGCCCAGTCCCGATTACAAGGCCAGCGGCGCAAAATTGGATCGTTCTGCCGGCGCGCCCAAAACCGAGTCCTACCCTGATCTGAAGTTTCCCGAAGTACAACGCGGAAAGCTCAGCAATGGCATCGAAGTCGTGTTGGCTGAACGGCACGAAGTGCCGCTGGTGCAGCTGCGCCTGTTGTTCGATGCCGGCCATGCCGCCGACCAAGGTGGCAAGCTCGGCACCGCGAGTTTTGTGATGAACATGCTCGACGAAGGCTCCAGGACCCGCGATGCCGTGGCCATCGCCACACGCATGGAGGAACTGGGCGCGCAGATCGGCAGTGCGTCAACGCTGGACACTTCAGTGCTTTCACTGTCCGCCCTCAAGGATCAGCTCGCACCTTCGCTGGAGTTGTTCGCCGATGTCGTACGCAATCCGCGATTCGACGCGAGCGAGATCAAACGAGTACAAGGTCAATGGCTGGCGTCCATCGCCCAGGAAAAGACCAATCCGTCGTCGCTCGCCAGTCGTATCCTGCCGCCATTGCTGTATGGCGCAGGCCATGCCTACGCAGTGCCGGGTACCGGTTCAGGCAACGAGACGTCAATCACCTCGCTTACCGCGGCTGATCTCAAAGCGTTCCATCGCGATTGGATTCGCCCGGACGGCGCGCGCATCATCGTGGTGGGCGACACCACTATGGCCGAGATCGTGCCGGCGCTGAACCAGGTATTCGGGGATTGGAAGGCCCCGCCTTCGCCGCGGCCGAGCAAGAACATCGGCGAGGTTGCGATTCCGACCTCGACCAACGTCTATCTGATGGACAAGCCCAATGCCGAACAGACCACCATCTTCGCCGGACACTTGCTGCCTTCGACCCAGGCTAACGATCGTTTTGTGACCAATACCGCAGTCAACCTGCTCGGCGGGCAGTTCACCGCGCGATTGAACATGAACCTGCGCGAGACCAAGCACTGGGCCTATGGC
>JANMSL010000423.1:0-2685 GCA_031389245.1 Lysobacterales bacterium
TTGCGCTCACGCCCGGTGTGTCGGAGGCCGAGTGCAACACCAGGAAGATCGACGGGTCGGGATGGTCGTAGCTGATCGAGCCAATCGTGTTGAAGCGGCGCAGGTCGTACTTGTAGGGCAGGTAATTGCCATGCCAACCGACCACATCCAGCGGCGAATGTCCGATGCTGGCCTGCCACAGCTGTCCCTGAAACTTGGTTGTCAGGCTGAAGTCGCCCTCGCAGTCTTCGAAGGCGGCAACCGGGGTGAGGAAATCACGGGCATTGGCCAGTCCGTTGGAACCGATTGGACCAAGATCAGGCAAACACAACAATGCGCCGAAGTTTTCGCAGACGTAGCCACTGGCGGTCGCGTCGAGCAGGTCAACGCGAAAACGCATGCCACGCGGCAGTACTACGATCTCCTGCGGCTCAACCTCGATCACCCCGAACTCGGTGACGAAGCGCAATCGGCCCGATTGCGGTACCACCAACATCTCGGCATCGGCGTTGTAGAAGAAACGCCCCTGCATCGAGCGATTGGCGCCGTAGAGATGAATACCGACGCCGACATTTTCCGCTGCGCCGCCGTTGCCAGCGATGGTCCACAAGCCGTCAATGAAGTCCGTTGGCTGTTGCGGCGTCGGGCGCGGCGACCAGCGCAATTGGTTCGGAGTCGGGGGTTGTTCGTCGAAACGATTGTGGAATGTTGTTCCTGGCAATATCGAGAAACTGCCATGCACCGCACTCGGGCGAATACGATAGAGCCAGCTGCGCCGATTGCGCGCGCGCGGCGCAGTGAATGCGGTCCCGGAGAGCTGCTCGGCATACAGCCCGTGCGCCACCCGCTGTGGCGAATTTCGCCCGACCGGGACCGCACCGGGGATGGCTTCACTGGCGAACTCGTTGGCAAAACCGGATAGGTAGGCAGGGCTGCTCATTGATCTGTTGTCCATCATGCGTACGCTGTTGTCCCGGCGCGTCCAGACCGGCCCACTGCTTGGGTTTCGGTCAGCGCTGGATGCAACAAGTCAGAGCACACCACGCTGCATCTGGTCACGCTCGATTGATTCGAACAGCGCCTGGAAGTTGCCTTCGCCAAACCCCTCATTGCCTTTGCGCTGGATGATCTCGAAAAAGATCGGACCAATATTGGTTTGCGTGAAAATCTGCAGCAGTTTTTTCTGCTTGGTCTCCAAGTCCGCGTCGATCAGAATTCTGTTGCGACGCATGCGCTCAACGTCTTCGCCATGATTTGGGATACGCATGTCGATCACATCGAAATAGCTGTTCGGTGTGTCCAGAAACGCCACGTTCTGAGCGCGCATTGCCTCGACCGAGGCGTAGATATTGTCGGTAAACAGCGCAATGTGCTGAATGCCTTCGCCCTTGTACTGGTCGAGGTACTCGTTGATCTGCGATTTTGGATCCGAACTCTCATTGAGCGGAATGCGCACGATGCCATCGGGCGCTGTCATCGCTTTGGAAATCAGGCCAGTTTTGGCGCCCTTGATGTCGAAATAGCGGATCTCGCGGAAGCCGAACAATCGCTCGTAGTAAGTCGCCCATTGCTCCATCTTGCCCTGGTACACATTGTGCGTTAGATGGTCGATGAAGGTCAGTCCGAAACCCGTTGGCTTGAGATCGACGCCGGCAAAGAAATCGAATTCGGCATCGTACAGATCGCTGTAGCCACCCTTGTCGGTAATCAGGTACAGCATGCAGTCGCCGATCCCCTTGATGGTCGGCGCGGCAATGGCACTGGTTTGCGGCTTGTGCGTCGTCGCCTCGGCGCCATTGGCCAACACGGCTTGCAAAACCTGCTCGCCATCGCGCACGCGTATAGCGAAGCCACAGGCGCTGGGGCCATGTGCAGCCGCAAAATCAGCAGCGAATGAATCCGGCTCTTCGTTCACCAGAAAATTGCATTCACCCTGCCGATACAGCGTGATTGCCTTGCGCTTGTGGCGCGCCACCGCGGTGAAGCCCATGGTCTTGAACAATTGATGCAATCCTGCCGCGTCGGGCGCGGCAAATTCGACGAACTCGAATCCGTTGATGCCGTGCGGATTGGCGAACAGTGCGCTGGCAGGCTGTGCTTGGGCGTTCATGGATTCCCTCCGGGAACTGGCGCGGACTTGCGCTTTGCAGGACACGTTATAGTTTCAGTTGAAACCATTTGCAAGTGCGCGCGCAGCCATGCTTGAGCTTGACCGATTTCTTCCCTACCGCTTGTCGGTGCTGACCAACACCATCAGCGCTGCCATCGCCAGCCAGTATGCCGAACGGTTCGACCTGTCGGTCACCGAATGGCGGGTACTTGCCATCCTTGGGCGCTATCCGGGAATCAGCGCCAACGAAGTGGCCGAGCGCGCCGCGATGGACAAAGTCGCGGTCAGCCGCGCCGTTGCCAGTTTGATAAAGTCCGCGCGGCTCAAACGTGCAATCGACAAGCATGATCGTCGTCGCTCGATGTTGAGCCTCAGCGTCAAAGGCCAAAAGGTCTACGATCAGGTCGCGCCGCTGGCCAAGCGCCACGAAGAACGGCTGCTATCACATCTGACCCGGGAAGAGTGCATCTGGCTGGACCGCATCATCGACAAACTCAGCTTGATCGAGGCGCAGCATCTTGCTGACTGAACCGCAGCATCGGCTACTCGGGAGCAGCTTGTGTGGGAGCGGCTCTAGTGGGAGCGGCGTGAGCCGC
>JANMSL010000427.1:0-4736 GCA_031389245.1 Lysobacterales bacterium
TCACCCGTATCAGCGATCAGCAAGTAGGGGCGACCTTTTCGAGTGAATGCTGCGAGATCCTCCCAGTCAAGATTTTCGGCGTTGTTGACATGGACCTGGCCCACAGCGCTTCCGTCGTGTGACAGCACATGCAGGGTGGTCCCGTTCTGGCTGTCGTTGATCGCAAACAGGTGCCGCTGATCATGCCGCGCGACCGTGGCGCCACTGATTTCGCTGATCGCCGGATCGTGGATGATGCCGATCAATTCGGGGCTTTGGCCGCGCGATTGCGCTGTTGCTGCGGCAATGCCGAGTACCGAAAGCAGCAGCGATGCGGCGCGGCCAACGCCGCACATCACGGCAGCGCGACGTCGATCGCGCGGATTTTCAGATTGCCCAGCAAATTGATGCTGCCGTAGAACATGGCCGGGTCGCCCGATCCCACCGCAAGCGCGATGTGCCCGCTGTCGAAGCCACCGAGCGCTGCGTCGAAACTGGTCCAGCGGTCATCGATCCAGGCCTGTGCCCAGGCATGCGGCACAAAGGCCTGCTTGTGCCCGGCAAATTCATCGATGTAGGCGAGGCCGACCGCGACGCGCGTGGGAATGCCGAGCGCACGTCCGGCGGCGGCCAGCAGCAACGCGTGCTCGGTGCAATCGCCTTCGCGCATGCGCAGGGCCTCCAGCGCGCTGGCATACCCCACGCGCAGGTTCTTGTTGTCGATCTGTTTCGAGACCGCACTCTGCAGTTTGAGCATGCGCGCGCGCGGATCCTTCGTGGTTGAAGTTGCGGTCTTGGCAAACGCGATGATTTCCGCAGCGTCGCTTTGCACCCACGCGGAAGCTTGCAGCGCATTGGCATCAGGCGTCGCCTTCAGCGCCGGTCCGCTGCTCGGCGGCATGTCGACGTGCAACTGCCATTTTTCGCCAACCTTCTGCAGGTCCTGTTCGCCGCGCGGAAATCCCGCCGCGACTTTCGGCTCGGTCAGCTGCAGCTCATAGGTCAGATCGCCGGCGCGCTCGCTTGCTGGCAAAGCCCGGGGTGCCTTGACGATCGTTGCCGCGAACAAGTCAGTTGGCGCATCGCGATGGCCGGCGTCCTGCTCATTGCTGATCACCATTTCCAGTTTCATTCCGAACATGGGCAGTTCGCTACGCAGCGGTTCACCGTCGGCATCGGTCCAGCTTTGCAGCGTCATCGCACCACTGCTCAACACCAGCGTCTGCTCCAGATGCCGGGCGCGATAACTTTTTCCATCGATTTCGATTTGTTCCTCGCCAATAAACTTGACGGCGACATCAATGGCTTCAAGCTGGCTGGGCATAAAGGCGCGAAATTTGATCTGTTCGCCGGGTTTGAGTTCGCGGCCTTCCTCAAGCAGACGCGCGCCCTCGCTCATCAGCGCACCCTTGGGATAGGTCAGACTCTGCGTGCGCACATCGGTGCCCTGGCTGAAGCTGACATTGACCGTGCCGTCTGTGCCGATCACGCCCTCGGCGCGCTGGGCCAAGCCACCCATTTCAGTGAGCGTGGAAAACCCCTGCGGCGCGCCGCGCAGCGATTCGCGGTGTGATTCTTCGCTGCGAATGGTGAGCGAGGTACCAGCACGCGCCAGGCTGGCATCAAAGCGTTCAGTGCTGATGACAGTGTCGCCGACGACGCGGCGCGAGTGTTCGACCTGACCGATTTGCTGACCTTGCAGTAAAACTTTCAGCCAGCGCACCTCGGGCTCGGTGCCGGCACTAGCCACCGTGGAGGACAGCAGCAGCAACAACGGCCAGCGGACGGCGAATTTCATGGATGCGTGCTCTCGTTGAGTGGATAGCGACCACAGCTGGTCGCCAAAGTTGCCATTCTCGCAGCAGGCGTCGCCAGATGACACTCGCGGACGGATAGAATGTGTGTTTTCCGCTCGATGGTATTTGCATGCACGTCCACGGCACTCCGCTTACCAGTGGCGCGACCCGCCTGCTGCTGCTTGGCAGCGGTGAGCTCGGCAAGGAAGTCGCGATCGAGGCCCAGCGCTTGGGCGTCGAAGTGATCGCCGTGGATCGCTACCCCAATGCGCCGGCGATGCAGGTGGCACATCGCAGCCACGTTGTGCCGATGCTGGATGCTGCGGCCCTGCGCGCGGTCATTGCCCTGGAACGCCCGACACTGGTGGTGCCGGAAATCGAGGCGATCCATACCGCGACGCTGGTGGAGCTGGAAGCCGAGGGGTTGCGCGTGATCCCCACCGCGCTTGCGGCGCGATTGACCATGGATCGCGAAGGCATCCGCCGCCTCGCTGCAGAAACATTACGCCTACCGACATCGAGTTTCCGATTCGTCGATAGCGAAACCGAATACCGAGCGGCGGTCTCGGCGCTGGGCTTACCGTGTGTGGTTAAACCGGTGATGAGTTCGTCCGGCAAGGGACAGAGCATCGTACGCCACGCAAACGAAATCGACGCCGCCTGGCAGTATGCGCAGAGCGGCGGCCGTGCCGGCGCCGGACGCGTGATCGTGGAAGGTTTTGTTCCGTTTGATTACGAAATCACTTTGCTCACCGTGCGTCACAAGAACGGTACGAGTTTTTGCGAACCCATTGGCCACTGGCAGGATGAGGGCGACTACCGCGAATCCTGGCAGCCACAACCGATGTCCCCACGTGCGCTGGAACGCGCGCAGGAAATCGCGTTGATCATCACCGATGCACTGGGCGGCTGGGGCGTGTTTGGCGTCGAACTGTTCGTGCGCGGCGATGAGGTGCTGTTCTCCGAGGTGTCGCCGCGGCCACATGACACCGGGTTGGTGACATTGATCTCGCAGGATTATTCGCAGTTTGCACTGCACGTGCGCGCGATCCTTGGTCTGCCGATTCCGGTCATTCGAATGCGCGGACCGTCTGCGTCCATGGCCATGCTGGCCTCGGGCAAAGGTGTGCCGCGCTACTTCGGCGTTGCCGAGGCTCTGGTCGAGCCTGATACGGAACTGCGTCTGTTCGGCAAACCCTTTGTCGATGGCAAGCGTCGTCTTGGTGTCGCATTGGCGCGCGGCGATAGCCTGTTTGCCGCCAAAGAGAAAGCGCGCCGCGTCGCGGAGCGCGTACGTATCGAGCTTGAACCGGAGTAGATCGCGCGCGCAGGGCGCTGGTAAATTGCGCCGCACGCAGGCGCACCAGTAAAAATCACGCGCCGAGCAGTCATTCGAGCGCTTGCGGGACTGCCGCCAACGCTGGCAAATGCCTGATCTGTCAGACTGCCCGCTTTATCGCGAGCAGCAGCCATGCACACTGAATCCGAAGACGCGGCCGTCTCCACGGAAGTTGAAGTCGAGTATCCCGCGCTATTTCTCAAGAAAGGCGAAGACGCCCGATTGCGCCAAGGGCATCAATGGGTGTTCAGCAACGAAGTGGATACCGTGCGTTCGCCGCTGAGCGAATTCAAGCCCGGCGAGATCGTCGCTATCTGCGATGCCGGCGGGCGTGCTTTTGGTCTGGGCTACATCAACCCGCAGGCGCTCATTTGCGCGCGGTTGATCGAGCGCGGCGTGCGGCATGCGATCGACAAGTCGCTGATTGTGCACCGGTTGAATGTGGCGCTGGAGCTGCGCCAACGGCTCTATGCGGAACCCTTTTACCGTCTGGTATTTGGCGAGGCCGACGGCCTGCCTGGGTTGGTACTGGATCGATTCGACGATGTCATGGTCGGTCAAATCGGTACTTTGGGCATGGAAAATTTGAAAGACGCCGTCGTCGAGGCCGTGATCAAAGTCTTGAAGCCAAGGACATTTGTTTGGAAAAACAATGGCTCAGTGCGTAAACTTGAGACTTTACCTGATTATGTGGAAGTGCCGCTTGGCACGCTCGAGCCGCTGACCCGAGTGGTTGAAGCCGGCCTGGAATTCGCGGTCGACATCGCCAACGGGCAGAAGACGGGTTGGTTCTTTGATCAGCGCGACAATCGCGATCGACTTGCGCGCCTCGTACCCGGCAAACGCGTGCTCGATGTATTCAGCTATGTCGGCGCCTGGGGTATCCGCAGCGCCGCAGCGGGAGCGAGCGACGTGTTATGCATCGATAGCTCGGCCGCGGCGTTGAAGGCGGTGACCGATGCGGCAGAGCGCAATGGGTTGAGCGATCGTGTGCGCACACTGGAAGCGGACGCCTTCGAAGCATTGAAGGAGTTGCGTCAGCAGCGCGAACGTTTCGACGTGGTGATTGTCGATCCGCCGGCCTTTGTCAAACGCAAGAAGGATTTTGCCGAGGGGCGCATCGCCTACAAGCGTATCTTTGAAGCGGCGATGCAGCTGCTCAATCGCGACGGCATCCTGATTGCCTGTTCGTGCTCGCACCACATGCCGCGCAGCACCTTGCTCGACACCATCAATCAGGGTGCCCGCCACCTGGATCGCAGCGTTCAGGTGCTGGCACAGTTGCAGCAGAGCGCCGACCATCCAGTGCACCCGGCGATTCCGGAGACCGACTATCTGAAAGGTTTCATCTGCAGGGTATTGCCGGCGTAGTTGCGCCCGACACCCCTATCCGCGCATGCCGTAGGAGCGCATCCGGGCGCGATGGGTTACGGGTTCGGTACCGTCGATCGCGACCGGGTCCGCTCCTACGGTAGGCGCGCACCCGGGCGCGATGGGTCACGGGTTCGGCACCGTCAGTCGCGGCTGGGTCCGCTCCTTGTACGCTGGTTTTGCTGTTGGTTTTTAGCTTTGAAGCTAATTATCAATAGTTCTTGATCTGCGTTTTTTGCTCAACCGGAGAG
>JANMSL010000458.1:0-3765 GCA_031389245.1 Lysobacterales bacterium
CAATGCAGAGACCGGGGAAGAGGTACCGTGGAAGGAAATCGTCAAGGCATTCGAGTATGACAAGGGCAGCTATGTGGTGCTCAAACCCGAAGACATAAAGTCGGCGTCTCCGGAGAGTCACGAAACGGTGGAGATGGAAGCCTTCGTCGCAGCTGGCACGATTCCGCCACAGTACTTCGAGAAGCCGTATTACCTGGTGCCGGCGAAGAAGGCAGAGAAGGGCTACGTACTGCTGCGCGAAACCCTGCGCAAGACTGGCCGCATCGGAATCGCCCGCGTTGTTATTCGTACGCGCGAATACATGTGCGCGGTGATGCCGCAGGACGACGCGCTGCTGCTGATGCTGCTGCGCTATCCGCAAGAACTGGTCGCTTCCGACGAATTCAAGTTTCCCGCTGGCGCCGCCAAATCATATCGATTGAGCAGCGCGGAGATGGAAATGGCCGAAAAGCTCATTTCGTCAATGAGCGGCAAATGGAACCCAAGCACCTATCGCGATGAATTCCGAGCCAGACTCGGCAAGGTCATTCAGAAGCGGATGAAAGCCAAGGGCGTAGTGGTAAAAGAGCCGGGAGACGACGCACGCGTGCCGGAACACGCCAGCACAAACGTTGTGGATTTCATGGCACTGCTGCAGAAGAGCCTGGCTGCGAACAAGCGCACGCCAGCGAAGGGTCCGGCCAAAGCAGCGATCAAGCGGGCGATTACGAAAAAACCAGCGGCGAAGCCGGCACCCACGGCGCCGACGAAATCTGCGGCAGCGAAAAAAGCAAAAGCACGCCCAGCACGTTGATCGGATTTCCGGCCCGCTGCCGGATGACCGCCAAACCAGCAGATCCACTCGGCATTTTGCAGGGAGTTGCCGACGCCAATGAGTTTGACCGAGTATCGACGTAAACGGCAATTCGCCAGGACCGCTGAGCCCGAACCGGGCAAGCCAATAGCTGCCGGCCAGCGCGCAATCTTCGTGGTGCAACTGCATCACGCGAGTCATCGCCATTACGATTTTCGGCTTCAGGTCGGAGACGTGCTGAGAAGTTGGGCGGTGCCCAAGGGCCCCAGTTTGGATCCCAAAGTCAAACGCCTGGCGGTGCAGGTGGAAGACCATCCCATCGACTACGCCGAGTTCGAAGGCATCATCCCCGAAGGCGAATATGGTGGCGGTCATGTTGCGTTGTTCGATCGCGGCGTGTGGTCAACGCAAAGCGACGCGCAGACACAGCTGACCAAGGGTCATCTGCGTTTCGAGTTGTTTGGACAACGGTTGCGCGGTGCATGGCACCTGGTGCGCGGGCACCGCAGTGCCAGGCAACAAGAGTGGCTACTGCTCAAGGAGAACGACGCGTTCGCGGCAAGCATGCAAGCCGACGACATGCTCGAAGACATCGCCAAAGCGCCGCAAGCCACGCACATGAGCCGCTCGGTCGCGGCGAAAAAATCCTCGGCCGTGAAAGCGCCCAGGCGCTCGCGCCGAATCGACTGGTCCGGCAAGGCCGCGGCGCTTCCTGCTGCGCGACGCGCGGCGCTCAAGAGCGGCGCGTTCCCTGTGCAATTGGCACGTCTGGTCGGGGGCGCACCCACGGGCACGCAATGGCTGCATGAGATCAAGTGGGACGGCTATCGCCTGCTTGCTGTGATAGTGGAGCGCACGGCGCGACTATGGTCGCGCAACGCGATCGAATGGACCGCGAAGCTGCCCGAAATCGTGGCGGGACTGGAGCAGCTGGGCATCGATCGGGGCGTGTTCGATGGCGAGTTGATCGCTGGCGAAGGCCGACGCGCCGATTTCGGCCTGCTGCAGTCGACATTGTCTGGAGAGCGGCAAGCGTCGCTGACCTACGTCATTTTTGACATGTTGCATCTCGACGGCATTGCGATCGACCGCGCGCCATTGATTGAGCGCAAGATCTTGCTTGAGCAACTGCTGAAAACCCAGCCATCGCATATTGCCTTCAGCGCGCATATTCCCGGTGACGGCGCAGCCGCCGTCCAGCTCTCCCTCGCGCATTCGTTCGAAGGCATCATCTCCAAGCGCGCGGACCTTGCCTATCGCCCCGGTCGTAGCGATGATTGGCAGAAGACGAAGTCTCTCGATAGCGATGAATTCGCCGTGGTTGGGTACACCGCGCCAAAGGGTACCCGCAGCGGATTCGGCTCGTTGCTGTTGGCACGCCCGGACGCCGACTGCGGTTGGTCCTATGCCGGCCGGGTGGGCTCCGGATTCAGCGACGAGTCAGTGGCGCAAATCGCGCGTTGCATCGGACGCTCAGGCGGCCCTCGGCCAACGGTCCACTTGACTGTCGACGATCCGGAGCTGCGTCGCGCGCATTGGTTCAAACCCAAATTTGTCGTGGAAGTATTCAGCCGCGGCCTTGGCAATCAAGGACTGCTGCGTCAACCCACGCTCAAGGCCTTACGGCTCGACCGGGAGATCGGCGACTTGGAAAAATCTGTCCGGCGGGCAAAGCCCACACCTGCTGCACGAAAAGGCGCCAAGCGCGTCGCTACACCTTTGGCACACGTGCGTCTGACCCATCCCAGGCGCATCGTCTTTTCCGAAGGCAATGTAACCAAACAGGATGTCGCGAACTACTACCTCGCCGTGATGCATCTTCTGCTGCCAGAAATCGCCAACCGACCGTTGTCGATCGTGCGTTGCCCGGAAGGTGCTGGTGCCGAATGTTTCTACCAGAAGCACCGCAGCACAGGTCTGCAACGCGTCGACAGCGTGCGCTTGAGCGGGGAATCGGGAAATCTCGCCGACTATCTCGTTGTCAAAGACGCCGACGACCTGATGGAACTGGTGCAATTCAACGCGCTGGAATTCCATCCCTGGGGCGCACTCGCGGATCGGCCCGAGCGCGCAGACAGAATCGTGTTCGACCTCGACCCCGCGCCTGATGTCGCCTGGAGCGAGGTCAAGCGCGCCGCCACGCAGATACGCGCTTTGCTTGAACAGCTGTCGCTGGTTTCGTTTCTTCGCACCACTGGCGGCAAAGGTTTGCATGTCGTGGTGCCGCTCAATCCCGGCTGCGACTGGGTGATGGTCAAGCGCTTCGCCCATGGCTTTGCGACCACGCTCGCTGGGCACGATCCAGCGCGATACGTCGCAGTCGCGACCAAGGCAAGGCGCAGGGGGCGCATCTTCATCGACTACCTGAGAAATTCACTTGGCGCCACCAGCGTTGCCTCCTATTCGCTCCGCGCCCGAGCTGGAGCACCGGTCGCATTTCCGATCGCCTGGAGTGAACTGGCGCGCCTGAAACAGGCGGATGCCTTCAACATCAAAACGCTTCCGCGCAAGCTGGCGCGCCGCAAACAGGACCCTTGGGCCGATATCAATCAGATCCGCCAAGACCTTTCGCGCTGGAGCGATGGCTGAGGGTTTGTCACGTCGCAAGGCCAGGAACCCAACCGCGACCCAAGCGGCATGTTTACTTCAGCTGCAACAGCCATTCACTGGCCGCTGCTTCAGTCACGAACACGTTTGCCCGCATGCCAAAATTGGCAGCCATGGTCACGCCAAACCGGTGCGGGTCAATGAACTCTGGCCGGCACACCAACGCGACGCAGACCATTCCGCGCGCCGCTTCGGCCCACTCGCGGGTCATGCTCGAGCGCAGCGCAAGGCTCGGCACTTCGGGTCCTGTCAGTGCAGTCAAGACCACCATGAGTTTGAAGTGGCTCTGTTCGTACGCTTGGGCAATCGCATCATGCACCAACTCGATCACCACCGAAAAAGGGTGAGGCCGTTGCAGCCGAAAT
>JANMSL010000534.1:0-1905 GCA_031389245.1 Lysobacterales bacterium
TGCGCGCCGATGGCCGGCCGGTGTTGCTGTATACGGTGTCCAATCTCAACGATGTGTATGTATTCGACTGCGCCGACGTCGACTGCAGCAGCGGCACTCAGCACTTGATCGCCGATGAGCCAACGGGAAACAACACCTACCTCACCCACTTTGCCATCGTCATCGGGCCCGGCGACCGCCCCATCATGATGTACGCATTGAACAGTGCCTCGGGCAGCCTGCAGCGCTATGCGCGATGCAATGACAGTGCCTGCAGCGCTGTAACTGTCAGCAGCATCGGCACCAATCAAATCTATTACGCCAATCCGCTGGCTTTGCGCAGCGACGGCCGCCCGGCGTTCATCGAGTCCGGCATGAGCAACAATTATGCGGTCTGTGACAACGCCGATTGCACCGGCCTAGCACGTTTCCCGATCGGTATCAGCGGCATCGTGCGTTCGCTGGTAATGCAGAGTGGCGACCGGCCCGCCTATGAGTCAGGCACGACCGGCCTTGCCAGCATCACTGCATGCGATGACGCGACGTGCAACAGCGCGCAGCAACGCACAGTGTTGACCGATCCCAATCCACAGAGCGGCTATCAAGGTTCGATCGCCGTGGCCAGTAACGGCGCATTGCTGGTTGCCTTCGAAGAGCAATCTCTGCGTGATGTGGTGCTGGCAGTGCCGTTGCCAGATGCGCTGTTTGCGAGTGGATTTGAGTGACCGCCGACTCAAAGCAGTTGGCAGTTGGCAGTGGGCAGTAACCGAAGCAATGCGCCGTTCTACCGGCGCACGCCCCCTGATCGTCGTACTTCGTTACTGATCTCGCGTGTTTACCCAGGACGTGACGTGCTGACTTTACGCAGTTGACTGTGCGCTCTTGACGCGCAGATAGTCGCCTGCGCTCTTGGCCAGGGTCATGAAATCGGACGGAATCATGATCAACGTGGTGGTGTTCTGCTCGGCGCCTACTTCGGTCACCATTTGCATGCGCCGCAGTTCCAGCGCGGCGGGATTTTCCGCGATGAATTGTGCCGCGTCGCGCAGCTTGATCGACGATTCCAGCTCGGCTTCGGCCTTGATGATGCGCGCCCGTTTTTCGCGCACGGCCTCCGCTTCCCTCGCCATGGCGCGCTGCATGCCGGCCGGAATTTCGACATCTTTCATTTCCACCATTTCCACCGTCAGGCCCCAGGGGTGGGTTGCTTTGTCGACCATCGCGCGCAAAGTAAAGTTGATCTGGTCGCGCGCTTTGAGCACTTCATCCAAATCGTGCTGGCCGATGATGTTGCGCAGGCTGGTCAGCGCGACCTGGTACACGGCGGCGCGATAGTCCTCAACGGCAAGCACGGCAAGTTTTGGATCGATGATGCGAAACCACAGCACCGCATTGACCTTGATGGTGACACTGTCTTTGGAAACCGTTTCCTGGCGTTCTATATCGACCGTGCAGGTACGGATATCGAGCTTTGTCTGCCACTCGATCAATGGAATGTTCCAGTACCATCCGGGTCCACGAATGGCCTGAAATCGACCCAGTCGAAACACTACTGCGCGCTGATATTCCTGGCAAATCCTGAAGCCGGCGACGACGGCGAACGCAACCAGCACAATCGCGAAAACTAACGCGGTGTTCATAGTTCTACTGTTGTTCCTCTTGTTGCGCCGGAAACCGCGGACGCAATGTCCGCGCTCTCTCAAGCGGTGCAGCCACGCTACTCCTGCAGGTTGGGTTGCGGCATCATGGGTGCAGTGCTACACACCACCACATTCCCTGCCGGTGACGACTGTCAAGTCAGAATTCTAGGGCGCGCTGCAGCAAATCGCTCGCAGCCAGTCGCGACGTAACTCGTTCGATTTCTGCATCACCGACAGGGAATGTGGTGGTGTGTAGCACTGCACCCATGACGCCTCAACCCAACCT
>JANMSL010000539.1:0-1869 GCA_031389245.1 Lysobacterales bacterium
CGATTACCGCGATTGCGCGTCATCTCCCGGCTGATGGTTGATTTGTTTCGGTTCATCACTCGGGCAATGTCGCTTTGGTCATGTCCGGCTTTGTTGAGGATGGCAATTTGGTATCGTTCGTCTTGGGTGAGATGTGTGTAGGTCATTCTAGGCAACTTTGACTTGGCGGTTGAGGGGGCTCGGATGCTATCGCATCTCGCCCACCCAACCCGTTAATCAGAGTTGCACTTCGAATTTGAATCCGCGTCGAACAAACTGGATTGCTTGACGATGTAGCCAGCAGGCTTCTTTTGCTTCTCCAGCACACCTTCATCAACGAGGCGCTGCAACCATGTCTTGGCTTGAGGGGCAGAAACCTGAAGCGCTGCGGCGACCTCAGCATCCTTCATCGGGGTTTTCAGCTGCTGCTGCAGCACATCACGTACGGCGGCAAACAAGGCGTCTGCCGGGCTTAGGGTTGGTTGCGCCACAGATACAACGTTGCCTTGACTGACCATTGGTTCCGCTAGCGGTGCGGGCGTATCGACTGGAGGCAAGGGTTCAGGTTGTGCCGGGAGTTCCAGAGCGGGCACGGGCGACAGTTTTGCTGGGGTGTTCTCCGGGTTCGCAGTCGCAGTCGCAGTCTCTTGGCCGAAGAGCGAGAGTCCAGCCTGCGCAGGGACTTCAGGGGCACTCAGCATCGACACATCGAACACCGCAGCGAAAGCATCGATGTCTTGTGGATTCGGCCAGGGTAGTGCGCCTTTTTGCCGGATCGCGTCTAACCCCTTTCCAGTCTCACCCGTTGAACGCACGTAAACCGGCACTAGTCGCAGCTTGTCCAATTGTTCGGTGGCACCCGCCCACGTTCCACCCTTGTTGAAGTCAGAACTCACGACCAATGAAGCATCCGCCAGCGCGTAGATGAGTTTGTTCCGCTGCATGGCGTTGCCGACGTTGAATCCCGCACTCGGGTCGCAGGGTGAAATCAACACCAGTTGTCCGTCGATCAGCAGGTTGCGGTGCTCGCGGTTCATGGCCGTTTTCTCGAGGCTGTCGCCCAGCACGCCACTAACCCTGCCGCCAGCTTCCAGTGCGCCGCGCATCGCTGCTTGGTCGATGCCTTTTGCGCCTCCGGAGACCAGCGTCTTACCCGCTTTCGCGCTGAGGCGTCCAATGGACATCGTGTAATCGATCAACGAATCATCGACATGGCGTGACCCCACGACAGCCAGACCGCCGGTTTCAAGGAGAGTGATGTCACCGCAGCCATACAATACGGCAGGTGCATCTGCCCTTAAGCGCGCTTTCAAGCGGCGTGGATAGTCCGCATCAGCGCGGCTCACGACCCAAATCGCACGGGCCTGCCAGCGCTCGACGACTTGGCTTAACAGGAAGCCGCGCCCCAACAATCGCTGCAATCTGGACTCATCGATAACGGGTTGGCAGGCGCGAAGCAGTTCTGCCGCGTCTGGCAATATCAAGTCTGCCGGTTGACGCTGCATTTCTCTCAGGTGGCGAGCTAATCGTTTGTACTCGCCAGGCGAGAGTAAGTCGGACGACGAGGTGCCACGCCCCGCGATTAAAGGCGCGGTCAATAGCAGTATGGCTTGGGTATTTGGGGAAAGAGACGGGGTCATTGGTCGTGCCCCGTTTCCGCCAGAGCCAAGGGCCAAACCTCGCCGCTGCCGTTCTTACGCAATAGCCACGTAGACACGGTCAGCGTCCAGCGCGAGTCCACCATGTCATCGACCAGGAACACCGGGCCATGCGGAACGGGCTGGCCGTTGAGTGCGAGCGAGCCGTCGATGTTGCGTGCCTGCTGTGTACTGTTTGCCATCGTCTTCTGTTCGGGCCGGTTGTCGGTTTTTGCGAGTACCGTATGAAACG
>JANMSL010000543.1:0-4826 GCA_031389245.1 Lysobacterales bacterium
AGACCGAGCAGCAGCACGGCAGCCGGAATACACGCTGGTATCAACGCTGCGCGCCGCGCCTGAGCGTCGTCGAGCAACAATCCCAAACGCTGCAGTTTTTGCCGAACCTCGCCAAACAAACTGACACCGAGCCGAAGTACCTGATCGGCACGGCCATCGTTTCGCATCAATCGACGCAGTGCCGCTATAGGCCCGGAACCGCTGTCCGGCTCCGGTCCGACCACGAACCGCCGCTGAGTGGAGTCAAAGCGCACCGCCTCTTGCCGCAGCAGATCGGCCGTCGCAGTGTCCAAAGCGCGTGTCGCACCGTTGACCAGGTAGGCCACCTCAAGCGCCGTCAGCCCCGCCGGGCTGGGACGCATGCTGTTTTCACGCAGGGCTCGGCGCCACAGCATCGCCAAGGCAGTCGCGATCAACCCAGCGACTGCAAAAAACTTGAGAAACGCCGGCCCCGACCAATCCAGCGGCGTCTCCGCAATGGCAAACGCGGTTGCGGCTGAAGCAATTCCAGCGATGAACACAATCAACGCGCTGGCCCATCGTGCGGGGAATCGCGGCCGCGGCACAAGCCATACGCTTTCGAGGTCAACGCGGCGGAACCGTTGAGGACGCCGAAAGCGTTCGCGCGTCCCTGGCCACCATTTCTGCGGTGGTGCCCCAAACCATTGCTCGTAGTGCGCCAGAGTATCGGCGTATTGGCGGCGGTGTTGTGCCAGCGCATTGCGCCCGCCGTGGCTGGCTTCATGGTGCAGCGGAAATTTCAACACGCTTGCACACCAGACATCCCAGTAGTCACGAGTGTGGGTCAAATGCTGATGCCATACCTCGTCCACCTGATCGCTCGGCGTAACGGCAGCGCCGGCAACGCAGGCGAGAAAACAAAACCGTCGATACTCCTCAATCGCCTCCAGTGCTTGTTCATGCGTCCAGCCCTGAACACTCATCAGTTTGGCAACGAAATCAATCGGTCGCGTCGAGTCGGCGAACGGGTGCGCCCGGATGTGCTCCCAGAGCAGACGCGAGGTGGGTGTCCAAACTGCATTCGATGCACTCATCAGCTTCCTCCGTCTGCCCAGTCAACTTTCACTCAATACATTGTCACTCAATACCGAAAACGCGTGTGCGCGAAGCTTGGACACACCGAATTCGCTGTGTCACTTGTCGCATTCGATGCACGCAACAATACCGCAACGCAACATCGATGTTTCTTGTCAAGCCCCTGCACTGCCACTACTTTCGCGCTACCGCGCCGCGTGATCACGGGTCGTAACCCGGCGGCGACGGTCCATCCACCTGCCCACTTTTTTTGGGCGTTCATTTTTTAGGGGAAGATTCGATGACTCGTTCCACCCTGGCCGGTGTCGGCCTCTGCGTTCTTGCGCTGTCGATCGGTTCCGCCATTGCTGCCCCGCATGCCGGCAGCGCGGTGAGTGTGGTGTTAACGCCTTCGTACGAAAAGTCCATGCAGGAAATTGGCTCAGCCGTCCGCTTCACCATGCGCAACGACAGCAGCAAGCCGGTACGAATGCTCAAGTGGCAGACGCCCTTCTACGGGCTGAACCACGACCTGTTCGACATTGCCGTGGGCGGTCAGGAAATTGAGTATGTAGGTGCCTGGTATAAACGCGGTGCGCCGGGCAAGGACGACTGGATGGTGCTCAAAGCCGGTGAGACGCGTTCGATCGATGTCGATCTGTCCGAGGTCTATCCGTTCCAGGCCAGCGGCCAGTATGAAATCAAGTTTGCCACGCTGGTCAATGAATACGACGAAAAACTGCTGTCGAAGGCAGGACCCGCCAACGAAATGCAATCATTTCCGCTGGTTCGATGGGTCGATGGCAGCGACCAGTTCATGCACAGTGACGCTGGCCTGGACGTCAGTCTTGGCGTCAAGGCGCTCAATCCAACGCCGACTTTCGAGAGCTGCTCGACAACCCGGCAGAGCCAGCTCAACACTGCGCTGAACTCGGCCCGCAGTTACGGCGTCAATGCCGACAACTACTTCACTTCCAAGACCTGGTCGACTGTGACGACCCGTTACCGGACCTGGTTCGGTACCGCCACGTCATCACGTTTCAATACCGGCAAGTCCAATTTCGACAAAATCGAAAACGCCCTGGCCAATACCCGTATTACGTTCAATTGCAGCTGCACACAGAACTACTACGCCTACGTTTATCCGACCCAGCCGTACCGCGTATACCTGTGCAACGCGTTCTGGTCGGCGCCCAACACCGGCACCGACTCGCGTGCGGGCACCATCATCCATGAGCTGAGCCACTTCGACGTGCTGGCGAATACCGACGATGTTGCCTACGGACAGACCGCCGCGAAGAGCCTGGCAACCAGCAATCCGACCAAGGCGCTGAAAAACGCGGACAGCCACGAATATTTTTCGGAGAACACGCCCGCGCAGAACTGAGAAACCCCACGCAGGGACTCGACAGTAGATGTTGAAGTCGAGAAAGCGCCGGGCTCGCCCGGCGTTTCTCTTTTCCGCCATTGCAAAAAATCAGCGCCGGGCGCGCAGAGAACCGGCGTCTATCGTGTTCGTTCAACGACCAGCGCTGGGTCGAAATAGAGCGATTGCGGTAATGCGCTCAGCTGCCCGGCGGTGATTTTCGGTTTCCGCCACACCACCACTTCGCCAGTCGAGGTGTCTCGAAACAGCAGGTGCGCGACACCAAAATCGGACTCGCCCAATTTGGCGATATGAATCGCTCCAGGCGTTTCCCAGCCAGCCGAAGGCAGCATGGCGCCTACCTTGTCGAACGGCCGACCGGTCTGCATCAAGTGGGCAGTGACTTTCCCGGCAGCTGCATCAAGCGCAACCAGGTCTTCGTAGCCGTCACCGTTGAGGTCAGCGCTGGCAACCGGGAGCTCGTTGGATGGCAGCCGCAGCGTGTATCGATCGAGCGCTTTGCCATCGAGCATCAATATTATGGTGACCTCACCACTGCTGGGATTGCGAAATACCAGGTCCGCGTTTCCGTCGCCATTGAAATCGCCACTCAACAGGTAGGCAAACTCGACGCTCACGTCAAGAAGTTGGAAACGCTCGCAGTTGTCGATTCGGAATGCGCATTGGACAACGCCAAACTTTGCGCTTTGTGGATCGCGCACGATCGCGTCGACCTGGACGTCGCCGTCGACATGCACCAGATCCAGCAACTCAGTGGTTGACGAAATCTGTCCGGACTGCAGCATGCTGACGGTCCCGTTGCCTTCCACCATTCTGTACTGTCCTGATTTGTTCAGGAAAATATTGTCATTCAAACTGCCAGCGAATCGATCCGCATCGACGAATGTGTCGCCGGTGCCATTGGTCAGGCGGCGCCAGGTATTCATCGGCGTTTCGTAGTATTCGCGATCTCCATTGGCAAGGTCGCGTCGCAGGGGCGATGAGAACTCCGAACTCAGCAGCGCACTGGGTGGGCGAAACACCGTGAGCGACTGGACCGGGGACCGCGCCGCCAGATGGAAGCCATCCCCAGCGTACTCTGCATACACTTCGTAGCGGCCAGCGTGCGGCAGAAAGCCTGTGGGCGGCCCCGATATCGCGGCCTGGCCATTGACGATGGCCGCGCGAGCCAATTCCCGCGTGGCGCTAGCGCTGGCCAGCATGAACACGATTTCCCCGCTCGGCTGGCGCGGTCCCGCGCTTTGAATCGTCGCCTTGATAGTGGCCAGCTTCGTCGCAAATTCTGGCGACTGCAGCGGCGAAACCTTGAGTGTCGGCGAGGCAGCCGCAGCGATCGGAAAGCAAGCCGAGAGCTCGGAGGTATTGTTGGAGGAATCGGTTGCAGTCGCGGTGATCACATCCCCACTTCGAAGCCCACCCAGCGGCGCATTATTGATACGCGTGGAAAATACTGCTCGACCCGAACTATCCGTGGTGACCTGCAGCGAATCCAGAAAAAACTCAGCGCGATCGAAACCGTTCGGGTGGCAGCTACTGGACAGGAAGAACTCAATGGTGTGCGCCTGTGATGGCGCTGCGTCAAGCCGGCCTTCCAGACCACGACCGGTACTGGCTGCAGTGATCTCAGGTTTGTTCTGCAGTGCGTTCGGACCGCTGTCCACATCCTGCGGATCATTCGCCAGCGGCACAAACATTTGATCCGGATCAAGCCCGATGCCGCGACTGGCAACGTCAAAGAACAGATTTCGACTCAGGCGATTGCCATTGCCGGCACGTGTCACCGTAGCGCCGGAAGCATTACCCAGGATGATTCCGGCATTGGCGTTGCCGACCAGATTGTCGGTCACGCTATTGTCCAAGGCGGCGCTGCTCAAACGAATACCGGCATACACGTGGGCACTGCTACTGCCCCAGAAATCCCTGCCCAGGACGTTGCGATCAATACGATTACCCGAAGTGGGATTGTTGGTGCCATAGAGTGCGATGGCGGTGTCTCGTGTAGCGCTGATTCGATTGTCGGCTATCAGGGAATCGCGCAACCCCCAGAAACTTTGTTGCACGGCACCGGAATACATGGTTTGCAGATTGGGCGGAGGCGAGTACCCGATTCTGGCGGCAAGAATGCCGGCCCCATTGATCGTATTGGCCAGAGACGAAGCGCCGAAGCGGTCAAAGCCGACCAGATTATGGCGGACCACATGCTTGCCGCCAGTCAACTGGATCGCATGCGAATCCGCGGCGCCGATCCAGTTTCCATCGGCGGGCTTGGCACCACCAACGGTGATGCTGTCGGCGATGATCGCAGCGATTGGAACTCCGGCATAGGCTGCCAGCGCCCCGTTGGCGCGTATCCCTATACGGTTGGCGCTGGCGCGCACGTTGTTGGCCATCAGCAGCAGCGCAG
>JANMSL010000214.1:0-2191 GCA_031389245.1 Lysobacterales bacterium
GTTTCCATTGAATACGACGCGAACACGCGCGAACTGCTGAAGACCGTGCAGCGCGCCGACGCGCTGGCCGGTGCACGCGGCAATTCCAATTTGCAGGCCAGCGTCGCGCAGGGCATGCAGTCAGCGGGCGAGAATGGCGGTGCGGCGGGCATCATGGGTTTGGGCATGGCGTCGGGAATGATGGGCGGCATCGGCAGCCTGCAGCAGCCGGTGGCGCCGCCCGCGCCAGCGGCCGAAGACCCGATCGCCAAATTGAAGAAGGCCAAGGAGATGCTCGACCTCGGCCTGATCACGCAGGCCGATTACGACGCGGCCAAAGCCAAGGCGCTGGGTCTGTAAGCCGTCACCCGGAACGACAATGTCCAACGCCAATCATCCGCCACCGCCGCCGCCCTACACTGGCCCAGGGTCGCCGCAAGACGTACCGCCTGCACCGGGCAGTTTTCCGATCGACCCGGATACGCTGCCAAAAGCCATTCGCGACGAAGTGCTGGCGCCCGACCCGGTCGCCATCGACACGTCCGCGTCCGAACTCAAGGACGGCGCGAATCGCTGCCCGAAATGCGGTGCAACCGATATCCGGCACAAGACCGGCAGCGATCTGCTGGTCTGCGTCTACTGTCGCAACGAATGGCATGGCGCGCGGGTCGAGGAGGAATTCGGGCTCGGCGCCGGGCTCGACGATCTCACCGGCACGGTCATCGCGTCCGGTGCGGTGGACATCGCGGCCGACGCCGCCAGTCTGATGAGCTTCAAGTGCACCGGCTGCGGCGCCGAAGTAACGGTCAACACCCAAAGCCAGATGACGGCGCGGTGTCATTGGTGCCGCCACGTATTCGGCGTCAACGAGCAGGTGGCCAATGGCGCGGTGCCCGACGCGGTGCTGCCCTTCCACATCAAGAAAGACGACGCCGTCGCGCGCATCCGTCAGTTCGTGGACAAGCGGCGTTTGTTCGCACTGAAGGAATTCAAGGAAGAGTTCACGCCCGAGAACGTCATCGCCGTCTACCTGCCCTACATGATCGTCGATGGCAAGGCGAGCGCCGACGTCGCTGGCCAAGGCGAGATCGAGACGCGCCGCTACACGCAGGGCAGCGGCGACAAACAGAAGACCTACTACGATGCCGACGTGTACCGTGTGGGACGGCACGTGGACTTCACCGTGGACGACCTGCCGCTGGAATCTTCTACCGAGCGCGGCAATCTGGACACGAGCGCGAACACCAACAACATCATCAACACGATTCTGCCGTTCGACACCAAGAACGCAGTGAAGTGGAACGCTTCCTACCTGGCGGGCGTCACCTCGGAGAAGCGCGACCGCGACGTGGAGCATCTGCGACCGCGCCTGGAGGACCAGTTGCTGTCGATCGCCCGCGCAAAGGTCGAATCATCGATGGGCCGCTATGACCGTGGCGTGCGCTGGGAGCAAGAGCGCCTCGATATTCACGGCACGCGCTGGGTGTCGATGTACCTGCCGGTTTGGCTCTATTCGTTTCACCAGCCCGGCAACAAAGGCGGCCTGCTGCACTACATCGCAGTGAACGGTCGCACCGGCGAGACCATGGGCAGCGTGCCGGTGCAGCAGTGGAAGCTCCTGCTGACCGCGCTCACCGTCGGCACTTTCGTTGAAGGCATTGCACTGTGGATCGTGGGGAGCTCGTCATGAGCGAAGATGGCGGACTATGGCTACTGCTGGCAGGACCGGCCAGCACAACCGGACTGTATTGGTTCCTGTACCGGTTTTACCGCAATACCGACAAATCGCACAGCTTCGAACATGAAACAGCCGTCGAAGCCAAGCCGGTGACTGGCTCGGACGAAAAGGTCGGCGATGTGAAGGGCACGCGCGAGACGCGCATACGTGGCGACAACGTGCGTGCCTATCGCCAGCGCGTGCAGCGTAGCGGGGGCGATCCCAAACGAGGCAATTAGGTAGTCAGAGCGCAATGGCACTTCCGCAGTTGAGCGAAGGTCCCAAATGGGTCGGCAGCCCTCGACCCGGAGCGGACTTCCCGGCACTGCCCCTCCGACTCGATCTGCACCTGTCAATGCTGCGAAAATGGCAGGCGCCAGGGTTTCGCTGGCAGAGCCGCACAGGGGTAACGCGTCAATGAAGGTAGCGATCAACGGAGCCGGTATTGCGGGTACGGCGCTCGCCTACTGGCTGAGCAAACTGGGCCACGAGGTG
>JANMSL010000592.1:0-5467 GCA_031389245.1 Lysobacterales bacterium
AGGCGAATGCATATATCGTCTACGTCCTGGAGCGTGTCGTTGGCCGGACTGTGTTCGTGGGCGTCATAGTAGGGGTTAAGTGTGCAGTCCACGATTCAGGTGCGTTCGAGGAATGGGTGGCCGCTTGAATGTATCCGACGGCCTGATTCTTCTGTGCGGTCCAATGCATGAGCGATTGCACTGATCTATTGGAATCAAGCAATGAACTGCATGGTTCGGTGCGATCTGCCAAGCAGTGCATCGATGTGTTGCAGCCTGTTTACTCGAAGCCGTCGCCGAAGATAAGCGCGGCGCTCGTCGTGATCGTGATGGTGAACACCTGAGGCGCCGACAGATCGACGCCGCCATTTTCGGTTCCGCCGGAATCTTTCACGCGCAGCGAAAAGGTGCTGCTGCCGAATGCACCGGGTACAGTCGCGAAACGGAGCGTGCCACTAGTTCCGTCGGCGATCACCGTCGGTACGCTTGAAAACAGAGTCGGATTGCTCACAGCACTGACAAAGAATTGGGCGGCGACCTGATCGGTCTCGTTTGCCGGACCCACCGAGCACGTCGCCCAGTGAGCAATCTCGACCAATCCGATATCGTCGCGAACGGGCATAGGATCGCTGGCGACAAAACTCGGCGCGTCGTTTACCGGCAACACAGGCTGCACTACGTGGATGAGATGTGCGTCGCTTGAGAAGCCGCCGAAAGCGCCGATCCACGACGAAATATTCTGGCCAGCGCCGAAGGCGACGATGGGCTCAGAGCCGGGCAGACTTCCCGTGCCGTCCCACATGCGCAAAATCAGTGCTGGCGAGTTGCCGAAGTAATCGGTCGAAGCAACGAAGCGTACTTGCCCCGCGTTCGAACCGTCGGCTGCGGCGCCGACAACCAATGCATTCGATGGCGCAAGCCCATCAGGAATAGTCGTCGTCGGCGCACCCGACAACGCGTACTGCCAAGACCCACTCGGGTCGTCTGGGCTAGTGGTGACACCCACGCCGACCAACGCCTGCCCATCGAGATAGGCCCCGGCGACGAGATCACGTACCGCGCGTGCAGCCGACTCGGAATCTTCAAGGATCGCTGGCAGCGTAATCTCCGGCGGCCCATTTCGCATGGGCGCGCTGTTGCCGAACAATACGTAGCTGCTTCCAGAATTCATGCCGTTTCGGTCTCCACTCTCGGCTCCGATCAGGACATCATCAAGGCCATCGCCATTGATATCGCCTGCGGCGGCGACCGCACTGCCGCTAGCGTCGCCTGCGCCATCCAAGCGCAGCAAATCCTTGCCGCTCACTGTGCCGAGATTGAGCGCTGCTGGAGTAAGGTCGCTATGACCAAGCACCAGATAGCTGCTTCCAGACGTGCTGTCGAAAGGCACCGCCGACCCCGCAGCAATCAGTATGTCGCCGAATCCATCGCCATTGACGTCTCCTGCTGCAGAAACTCTTTTCCCGGCGAGGTCAGATTGCCCTGGACCATCCAAACGGAATCCAGTCGTTCCATTCAGCGTGTCGAGGCTGAACGTTGCAGGGAAGGCAGCGACACTGCGTCCGAAGGCAACATGGCTACTGCCAGAGTTAACGTCAATGGGATCGGCAAACAGCGCACCAATGACTAAATCATCTATGCCATCTCCGTTGAAGTCGCCTGCGCTGGAAACGGCGTAACCGCTCATGTCACCTGCTGCCGCGCCAGTCATTCTGAAACCGTTCGAACCATTCAGAGTGCTGAGGTTGATGGCAGCAGGAAACGGCGCGCCGTTTTGCCCGAACACCACGTAGCTACTGCCGGAATCCATGCCGTTGGAATTTGCTCGATAGGCGCCGATCAACAGATCGCTCAAGTTATCGCCATTGAAGTCGCCCGCCGACAACGCACGGCCACTACGCTCGTGCGCGGCGGCCCCATCCAGACGAAAACCAATTGCGCCGTTCAGGGAGCCCAGATTGATAGTCGCCGGAAAAGGTGGGCTACTGCGTCCGAACAAGACGTAGATGCTGCCGGAACCAGAGGCACTCCAGCTGGCAACAAAAGCGCCGATGACCAAATCGTCTACCCCATCGCCGTTGACATCACCCGCGGCAGCGACTCTTTCTCCGCTGAATTCGGTTGCCGCCGAGCCATCAAGGCGAAATCCATTGCTGCTGTTCAGGGTGCCGAGATTGAGCGCTGCCGGAAATGGCGCGCTACTTCCAAAAATCACGTAGCTGCTGCCTGAAATCGATCCATTGTGATCGGTGCCATACGCCCCGATCACTAGATCACCAATACCATCGCCATTGATATCGCCGGCAGCCGACGCTGATCGACCACATTTGTCGCCCGCCGCTACGCCATCCAAACGAAAACCATTGCTGCCATTGAGTGTGCTGAGGTTGAAGGTTGCCGTAGGCGCTGCGTCGCTGCGCCCAAACACAACGTAAGCACTACCCGAGGAGAGGCCATTCGGATCGGCGTATTCTGCGCCGATGACCAGATCGTCAATGCCATCGCCGTTGAGATCGCCAGCGCCGGATAACCAGCGACCGCTGAGGTCGTTCGCCGCCACACCATCTAGCCGAAAACCGTTCCCGCCATTCAAGCTGGAAAGTTGAATCACGCGTTGCTGAGCGTGCGCCGGCTGCATGAGCATCGTCAACGGCGCACCTAATGCGAGTGCGATCCGAAGGCTCAGCAACAGCGGTTTTACTTTCAAGGGTGATCGAATCATACGGATGCTTTCCTGCACTGGACTGGGGACAAAGCGGATTGAATCGGCTGTTGGGACGTCGTTCCCGCCAACCGCATGCGTACACGCTCAGCGATTGCGCCAAGTCAGCCTGCAAAGCAGCTCTAGGACAATACGCGAAATTTGGACGACACTTCGATCACAAATTTGAATCAAGCAGGAAGACAGAGTGAATTACCGCTTCAAAGGTTGACTCACTCTGAAAACGCACGTCCACTCTGTTCCAGCCGTCCGCTCAAGAATGAACGTCGAGCGTGCCGGCTCGATCGGTTGCCAATTCGACTACCGCCGGGGAACCGGTCAGCGCATCCAATCGCCGACGCAGGTTGCTGGCGAAGCGCTCCGCTGCGTCGGGCCGCTCAGTAAGAAACAGGGAGGGCTCGATCATTTCCAGCTCCATCAGCAGGAAGCGGCCACCCACCAGCACTCCGTCGACGCGCACGTAGGCATGGTCGGCGTGGCCGATTGCCGCCACGGCCGTCAGTGCGCGCTGCGCGCTGGCGATGATCGCTGCGCTCGGCTCGATGGCCTCGGTGCTGCCGCCGAATTGACCCTGCACACGATAGTCGCCGGTGGCTGCACGCTTGATCACGGCGTGACTGTAGCGGCCATCGAAGAACAGCAGTGACCACTCGCCGTTGTTGACAATCTCGGGCACAAACGCTTGCACCATGTAATCAAGTTCCTGCGGCAGTTGCGCCACCGATCGCTCAAACGCTTCGTCACCGACTTCGCCGCGCAGCGTCTGCCATGCCCCACCGCTGACAGTGGGCTTGACCACGACATCCCGAGCGGAAATCGCGGTCAGTGTTTCGCGCAAAGCCTGCGCCGTAGTGATGAGTGTGGGAATGACCTCGACGCCATGCTGCTCGAGTTCGAGCAGATAGCGCTTATCGCTGTTCCAGTGCAGCAGGTGCTTGTTGTTGATGGTCGGAATCGGCAGCCGATCCAGCCACTGCCTGAACGCCGTGTAGTGTTGAAAATAATCCCAGGTCGTACGCATCAGCACGGCGTCGAAGCGTGACCAGTCGATGGCCGGATCGTTCCACACGCAGGCGGTCGGCTCGATACTCAGACGCTTGAGCGAATTGGCCAGATGGTCATCATCGGGATGAATGCCGGGAATGAGCACCGACGTGGCAAGGGCAAGACGATAAGCGGGTTGGACAGATGACATTGCAGCGCCTCCAGAGTTGGAGGGCGCGCTTGATGGGGTGGATCGAGAACCGAGCGTGGCGGATTCTGATCCGTCGCAGCACCCCTCGGATTCGACTGCGCCATGACCAGCATGTGCGCAACTGGATTGCATCGAGTGTTTCGACGCGCCCCTATTTTTCCGGGCCGGTGGTTGGAAGTCAAGAATTCAAATGATAGAAAGCTACGGTTAAGCGTGCGAATCACTGAGTGTTTTGGTCCCGTGCCGCGCGCCGATGAGCGCGCAAAGGTGGCGCGCCACAGCGACACGCGATGAAAGTCAACGTACCCTATGGCGCTTGCCCAACTCAAACAAGCTCGCAGCCTTTCCAATGCGTCGGCTCAAGGCACGACAAAAATTACCGCAAGTTATCGCGCTTGGCTTTTGAGTTTCAATCGAATCGCGAAGTCGATCTTGTTTTCGGCCGACCGCTGCACACTCACCAATTCGACGCTTTGCAATTGCGCATGTTGGTCCATGGCGCGCAACAGGTCGCTGACATCCTGATTGCGGTTGGCCTGGCCTTTCATCGAAATCCAAAGTGCATTGTCTGCGGACGCTTTATCCAATAAGAAATGGCTGATGCTGGCGCCAGCGGGCAGTTGGCCCATCGCGTATTGCTGCACATCCACCAGCACCGCTGACAGGTTTGCGGGTCGCTCCTGTGCGTTAGAACCAGGAGGCAGCGCGAGCTGGTCAGATTGCTGCGCACCCACCAAGGCGGCTTCCGGGTTCGCACCTGGCTCCCAGCCAGAACGTGCAGGAGGAGGCGCCGTCTCGGCGGTCACTTCCCAATCAAACAATGCAGGCTGCGCGGGTTCGAGTTTGGCGTAAGCACTGTTGATGATGCCGGTGCGAGGACTTGAACCAAAGATGCCACTGACAGTTCGATAATTGTCGTAACGAAACAGCAGCGCACCTTGCTTGCTGCGCGAAAGCAGGGTCTCGGTTTCGACAGCGTTTACATTTTCAGCCGCTTCGTCCACTCCAACCGGCGCGCCATTGTGATGTTGGACCATGCCCCAAAGGGCCTTGCACATTGATGGCGTTGAACGCCGACGGTCAGCTCGGCAACGGTACCGTCACCCAGCAGACCTCACCCGGTGGCGTGAACGTGGCCAACATCGTGCAGATCGCCAGCGGGCGCGAGCACGCATACGCACTGGACGATCAGGGAAGAGTGTGGGCGTGGGGCGACAACTCGAAGGGCGCTGTGGGCGACGGCACCGCGGTCGACAAGCGCACTCCGGTCATGGTTCTGACCGGTGTGCAACAGATCGAAGCGGGCCATTATCACGGCATCGCCCTGAAGACCGATGGCACGGTCTGGACATGGGGCTACGGCCTGCTGGGCCAACTGGGCCTGGGCGGCACCACCAACCTCAATGTGCCCACGCAGCTGCCCGGCATCAACGACGCCACGTGGGTCGCGGCTGGCCGCGACATGAGCTACATCCTGCGCCAGACCGGCACGCTCGTCGCCATGGGCGGTAACACGTTCGGCGAGATCGGCGACGGCACGCTCACACAGCGCAACAGCCCGGTCACAGTGC
>JANMSL010000597.1:0-23878 GCA_031389245.1 Lysobacterales bacterium
ATTACTACCCGATTGCGCCCTTGATCCTTGGCCGCGTACAGTGCTCGATCGGCCTGCTGCAGCAACTCACGCGCGTGCCCCAAGTGCGTCCGCGGCTGTGTCGTGAATCCGATGCTCACTGTCACAGCCAATTTTTGCTCCGCATGACTGACGCGCATCGCCTCGATTTCTTTTCTGAGCAATTCCGCGCGCGCGCTGGCTGTGCGGCGATCCGCGCCGGGCAGCAGCACGACAAATTCCTCGCCGCCGAAACGGGCGACGAAGTCCTCCGTCTCGCGAATGCAGGAACGTAATTTTGATGCCACGGCACACAGGCAGCTGTCGCCGGCCAAATGGCCGTAGCGATCGTTGACCAACTTGAAGTGGTCAATATCCACCATGAGCAAGGACAGCGGTTCGCCGTGTTCATGCGCAATCTTGAGTGCCCGCTCCAGCTCTTCATCCAGGAAGTACCGATTGTGCGCGCCGGTCAGTCCGTCGCGCTGGCTGTATTCGCGCAGGCGACGGTTGGCGCGTTGCAATTCACTCAATGCTTCATTCAGTTCGTTGGTACGTTCATTGACGCGCAGCTCCATTCGCTCTGCGTTTTCGGCGTGCAGTTGGTGGTTTTCACGTTGAAGTTCGTTGATGCGGAACGCCAGCGCGAATGACAACAGAACCATCTCTGCGGCTGAGCCAAACAGGATTCCATATTCGGTGAACACATTCTTCGGCAGCAGCCCGAACGAAACCGCGGCATAGACAACAATTCCAATCAACATCATGGTCCACGCGAGCAGGTAGTACTTGGCCGCTTGCAGCCGACTGCGCCATGCGCTGATTGCCGAGCCGATGGCGACCGCGGCGACCAGGAACACGCTGGCGGTTTCCAGGCGGATCGCCAGGCGATAGCCGATAAACGGCGCCGCGATCAGCAGCACGGACATACTGATCATCAGAGTTATCAGGACCCGGTTGGCAGTAGGAGCGCGCTCGCTCAAGTCGAGGAACCGTCGCGTGAAGGCCAGCACCGCAATCAGCGCGGCCGGGAGAAACAGGATCAGCGCGAAGTCGTCCCAAACCGGCGCGTTTGGCCACAGGTACTGATAGGTAAGACCGTTGATGTTGGCCTGCACGGTAACGAACAGCGCCGCATACAGTACGTAATAGAGAAAGCTGAGATCGCGGGTGGAAAGGAACAAAAGCAGGTTATAGGCGAACAAGCCAAAGATCAGGCCGTAATAGATGCCAAGGCCTAATTGCCAATGTTGGTTGCGACCCAGAAAGGCGGTTTCTGTAATCAGCAGTAGCGGAACCTGCATCGAGCTTTCGGTATCGACGCGCAGCAGCAGTTCGCGACTCTGTCCTTTGGGGATATCGAGCGCGAAGTTGAAATGGCGATGCGAAAATCGGCGAGCGGAAAACGGCTCGCGATCACCTCCACGCTGGAGTTTGCGCGCGCCATTGGCGTCGTAGATGTACAAATCCAACTGGTCGAGCAACGCATACTCGATTACCAGTAGCCAGTTCGGATCCAGATTTGATTGGTTGAACGCGGTGAGGTGAAACCAGTACACGCCTCTGGCAAAGCCATACGTGGGCGGCCAGCTTTCGACGCGCATCGCGGAATCACGGCGCAACTGCGCCAGTGCCTGATCAGCAAGCAGTTTGCCTTCGGGATCAATCAGCACGCGCAGGGCACCCAGGGGTACGGCCTCAGTTTGGCCGGCAACCAGCAATACCCGGTCACTGTCTTCTGTTGCCGCGGCGCCAGCGGCGCAGCAGTGAATGAGCAGCAACAGCAGGATGGCGCGTATTCGTGTCACCCAAGAACCCCCGGCTCGGCTAAAGATAGCGAGCTCCTCGGCGCATTGCTTGCCATGCCCAATCTAGCATGTAATAATGCGCTATCACACTGTTGTGATAGAACGAAACTCTATTCATGAAGAAGCGCTGGGTCAAGCTTGACGACGCAACCGCCGTGCATCCCGACCTGTTCGATGCGCTTGCCAGCATGCGTTCGGCGGAGGAAGTGCGGGAATTGATGCTGGACCTGTGCACTCCGGCGGAGATGGAAGCGTTGGCCGACCGTTGGAATGTCGTGCCGCACCTTTTGCAGGGCGTGCCCTATCGCGAAATTCATGAGTTGACCGCGGTCAGTGTCACCACCATCGGGCGCGTCGCGCGATGTCTGACCATGGGTGAGGGTGGCTATCAATTGGCATCACGCCGCCTGGCACTACCGCGCGTAATCGATACACCCCGCAATGCCAGCAAGGGAAGGCAGAAATGAAAACTCGTGATCGTTTGAGAATTGCGGTTCAAAAGTCGGGTCGTCTGTCGGATGCTTCTCAGCAACTATTGGCCCAATGCGGGCTCAAGTTTCGACAGAGTCGCGACAAATTGTTCTGCTTCGGAGAGACTCACCCAGTGGATTTGCTGCTGGTGCGCGATGATGATATTCCCGGATTGATCTCCGAAGGCGTCTGCGACCTGGGATTTGTTGGCCGTAACGTGCTCGAGGAGCTGCGTCTGGAGCAGGTGGCGTTGACTGGCAGCAGTGTCCTTCAGGAACTCAGAGCGCTCGGCTATGGCGGCTGTCGGTTGTCCATTGCGACCCCGCAAGATGAGTTGTTCGAAGGTGCTCAGAGCCTTTCGGGACGGCGCATTGCAACCAGCTATCCGCGTCTACTCGCACGATACCTGGCCAGCGAAGGGGTCACGGCGCAGATTGTCGTACTCTCTGGCTCGGTCGAGATTGCGCCCAGGCTCGGCAGTGCTGACGTGATCTGCGATCTGGTGTCGTCTGGCGCCACGCTGATCGCCAACCAACTCAAAGAGGCGGTGAAGATTCTGGACAGCGAAGCGGTGCTCGCTGCGTCCACCACTGAGTTTCTCGATGCGCGACAAGCGATGCTGGATCTGTTGCTGCGAAGACTCGATGGCGTGATGGCGGTGCGCGAGACTCGGCTGCTGTTGATGCGTGCCAGTCGATCCGCGCTCGACAGCGTGCGCAGTTCATTGCCGCGGCACTCTTCCACCACGGTGATGGCAGTGCAGGGCGAGGATGATCAACTGGCATTGCAAACCGTCATTTCCGGTGCCTTCGGCTGGGCCGAGTTGGAAGCAATCCAACTGGCCGGCGCGACGCAACTGTTGGTGCTGCCGGTGGAGAGGATGCTGGCATGAGGCCGATCGAGTGGAGCCGCCTGGATGAGGCGGCGCGAATCAAGGCGTTGCGGCGTCCATTGCAGCAGCGTCAGTCCCAGATTGCGACAGACGTGGCGCGCCTGATCGAACAGGTGCGAGCCGACGGCGATGCGACGCTGCGGGCACTGACACGGCGCTTCGATGGCGTCGAACTCGATGCGATCGAAGTTGCAGCGGAAGAGTTCGACGCAGCTGCCGAATCGCTGCCGACCGACCTGCGTGCGGCGATCGATGAGGCCTATGCACGCATTCGTGTCTTTCATCTTGCTGCAGTGCCCAACGATCTACGAGTGGAAACCGCGCCCGGTGTTGTCTGTGAAAGAATATCACGCGCGATCCCGGCGGTCGGGCTGTATGTGCCTGCTGGTTCTGCCCCGCTGCCGTCGACCGCATTGATGCTCGGTGTGCCAGCGCAGATCGCCGGTTGCGCTGATGTCGTGATGTGTTCGCCGCCGCAGAAGGATGGGCGTGTAGAACCGAGCGTGTTGTATGCGGCACGCTGCTGCGGAATTCGTCGTGTGTTCAAACTTGGCGGCGCGCAGGCGATTGCCGCCATGGCGTATGGCACTGCGTCGGTGCCGCGTTGCGACAAAGTGTTCGGGCCAGGCAATGCCTGGGTGACCGCGGCCAAGATGGCCGTTGCAGCAGACTCAGAAGGTGCTGCGATCGATCTGCCCGCGGGGCCGTCCGAAGTGTTGGTGATTGCCGATGACAGCGCCAACGCGGCGTTTGTCGCTGCCGATTTGCTCTCGCAGGCAGAGCATGGCCCCGATTCCCAGGTGCTGCTGTTGGCTACTTCGCGTGAGTTGATCACTGCTGTGCAATCCGCACTTGATGTGCAACTGGCGCGACTACCGCGCGCCGACATCGCGTGCCTGGCACTTGCCAACAGCCGCATGATTTTTGTGGACGATGTTGCACAAGCCATCACGATATCCAACCAATACGCGCCCGAACATCTGATTCTGTCGGTACGCGACGCGCGCGGTTGGGTTGCGCAGGTGCGCAGCGCCGGCTCGGTGTTTCTCGGCAACTATGCGCCCGAATCGGTTGGCGATTACTGCAGTGGTACCAATCATGTGTTGCCGACATCGGGAGCCGCGCGTGCCTACAGTGGCGTTTCGGTGCAGAGTTTTCTCACGTTTATCACCGTACAGGAGCTCACCATCGAGGGGCTCGCTGGCATCGGCCCCTGCGCCATTCGCTTGGCGCAGGCCGAAGGACTGCAAGCGCATGCAAGCGCGATCAGTCTGCGCCTGGATGCAGCTCAACGCGGTTCACACTCATGAGCGTGCTCGATCTGGCACGGCCCGACTTGCTGCGCATGCAGGGTTATTCTTCCGCGCGCATGGAGGCGAGTGCGGGCCGCGTGTGGCTGAACGCGAATGAGCTGCCGTGGTCGCAACTCGATGCGGCCGCATGCGGGTTGAATCGCTACCCGGAGCCACAGCCTGCAGCCTTGGTGGCGGCGCTTGCTGCGCTTTACGCTACGCGGCCCGAACGCGTTCTGGTGGGTCGTGGCAGCGACGAGGCGATCGATCTGCTGACCCGCGCGTTCTGTGCAGCGGGGGCAAGCAACATTATCGTCTCACCACCGACCTTTGGCATGTATGCCGTCGCTGCCCGGGTGCAGGGTGCCGAAGTGTGCGAAGTGGCGCTCCAGCGCTCACGCGGCTATGGCTACGATGCGTCCGCTGTACTGGCGGCAGTGAGCGCGCAGACACGCATCGTCTATCTGTGCACTCCAAACAATCCCACCGGCAACGCGATCGAGCCGGCACAGATTGAATTGATGGCGCGGGCGTTGAAAGACCGGGCGCTGCTGGTGGTGGACGAGGCTTATGCGGAATTCAGCGATTACCCCAGCGCACTGCCGCTGCTTGAGCGTTTCGACAACCTGGTGGTGCTGCGCACTCTGAGCAAGGCGCATGGGCTCGCCGGTGCACGCATCGGTGTCGCCATCGCAGCACAGCCGGTGATCGAATTGCTGCGCCGAATCATGCCGCCGTATCCGCTGCCATCGGCGTGTATCCAGGCAGCACTCAACGCCCTGCAGCCCGCCGCGCTCGACGCAACAAGGGCTCGAGTGAAACTGATCAGGAATGAGCGCGAGCTTCTGCGCATCGCGCTAATCGGCATGCGGAATGTGACTGAAGTATTGCCTTCGTCCGCGAATTTTCTCACGCTGCGCCTTAGCGATGCTGTGGCGACATACGCCGATTTCAGTGCTGCTGGTATCATCGTGCGCAGCCTGCGCAAGTACGCAGGGCTGGAAGATGCGTTGCGAATTTCGATCGGAACACCTGAAGAAAACCTCGCCGTGCTCGCGGTGCTCAAAACGCAGAGGGCGGCATGACCAGTTTACGCAAGATCCTGTTTGTCGATCGCGACGGCACGATCATCGAAGAACCTGCGGATTTCCAGATCGACTCGCTGGAAAAACTGCGGCTGGTGCCTGGCGTTGTACCTGCACTGCTGCGCTGTCGCGACGCAGGTTATCGATTGGTGATGGTGTCGAATCAGGACGGACTAGGGACTGACAGCTTTCCGCAGAATGACTTTGACAAGCCGCACGACTTCCTGCTTGAACTGTTGAAGTCGCAAGGCATCGAATTCGACGCGATCCACATCGATCCACATTTCGCGCAGCAGAATGCGCCGACGCGAAAACCTGGCATCGGGATGATGCTCGATTACCTTCGTTCCGGAACGCTCGATTTCGCTCGCAGCGCAATGATCGGTGATCGCGATACTGACATCGAGTTCGCACACAATCTCGGGGTTAGGGGACTCAAACTCGGGCCAGATGCGAACTCATGGGCCGAGATCGCGCATATTCTGGTGGACGCGCCGCGCACCGCAACGGTTGAGCGTGCAACCACTGAGACCCGCATCCGCGTCAGTGTTGATCTGGACCGCGAAGCGCGTGCCGAAGTCGCCAGCGGAATCGGTTTTTTTGACCACATGCTGGAACAGATCGGACGCCATGGCGGCTTCTCGTTGAGCCTGATCTGCGCCGGCGACACCCACATCGATGAGCATCACAGCGTCGAGGATTCCGCATTGGCTCTGGGCGAAGCACTGCGTCAGGCGCTCGGCGACAAACGCGGCATCGCGCGCTATGGCTTCACCTTGCCGATGGACGAGACTCTGGCTGAGGCGGTGCTCGATCTTTCTGGTCGCGCGCATTTCGTCTTCGATGGCGTATTTCCGCGCACGACACTCGGGGAGCTTTCGACCGAAATGGTGCCGCATTTTTTCCGTTCGCTGTGTGATGCGCTGGGTGCGAACTTGCATTTGAAAGTTCGTGGCGAAAATACACACCACATGGTCGAAGCCTGCTTCAAGGTATTTGCACGAGCGCTCAGGCAGGCGATCCGTCGCGAAGGTGGAGGCGTGCCCAGTACCAAGGGCAGTCTGTGATGAGCCACCATGGCCATTTCAATGTTGTGCTGGTGGACGCGGGTGGCAGCAATGTCGGTTCGGTGCAGGCAGCCTTGCAGCGACTCGGCGTTGCGGCCGAAATGACTGCCAATGGCGAGCACATTCGCGCTGCCAGTCACGTGATCTTGCCTGGCGTCGGAGCGGCGAGGCCGGGCATGCAGCGGCTCAGAGACAGCGGTCTGGACCTACTCATTCCGCGACTGACGCAACCCGTATTGGGCGTTTGTCTGGGCATGCAATTGCTGTTCGAATCCTCCGAGGAAGCTGACACCCAGTGTTTGGGAGTGGTGCCTGGACGCGTCGCGCGTTTTGGCCAATCCACTTCTTTTCGCGTGCCGCACATGGGCTGGAACAGTCTCGAACGTCTGACCGATGCGCCGCTGCTCAATGGTATACAAAGCGGAGACTATGCCTATTTCGTGCACAGCTACGCGGCTCCCCTCGGTCCCGCCAGTGTTGCCTCCTGCGACCATGGCCGCGCGTTCACCGCGGCGCTGTCATGGCGAAACTTTCATGGCGCGCAATTTCATCCAGAGCGTTCCGCTGCGGTAGGCGCGCGCCTGTTGGCGAATTTTCTCGAGATGAAGTCATGATCCGTATTCCTGCAATTGATTTGCGCGAGGGACGCGTGGTGCGTTTGCGCCAGGGCGACTACGCGACTGAAACTCGCTACGACGTCAACCCGCTGGCGTTGGCAAAGCGATACGCGCGTGAGGGTGCCACGCATTTGCATGTGGTGGATCTGGACGCGGCGCGTGATGGCAGCGCCACACAACGCGACTTGATTGCCGAGATTTGTGCTGAAAGTGGACTCATCGTACAAGCCGGAGGCGGGATTCGTACGCGTGTGCATATTGAGGCGGTCCTGGCGGCCGGCGTTTCGCGCGTGGTGGTCGGAAGCGTTGCAGTGCGTGAGCCGGAGCGCTTGATCGAATGGGCCCGCGAGTTCGGCAGCGATCGACTGCTGGTGGCGCTGGATACGCGGCAGGATGCCGATGGCGTGTTTCGGCTGCCGGTGTCGGGCTGGACCGAAGCTACCGCGGTAACATTGCATGAGCGTGTCGGACTGTTTTTCGATGCCGGCATCGTTGAGTTTCTGTGCACCGATATTGAGCGCGACGGAATGCTGCAGGGTCCTAATGTTGAATTGTATTCCGAGTTGCGCGCACGCTATCCCAGCGTGCGCATTCAAGCTTCCGGAGGGCTCTCCAGTCTGGACGACCTGTGTGCGCTCAAGGCGACTGGATGCGCGGCGGTAGTGATGGGACGCGCGTTGCTGGAAGGCCGCTTTACCCTGGTCGAGGCGCTGACGTGCTGACCCGCCGCATCATTCCCTGCCTTGATGTCAGAGATGGCCAGGTGGTCAAGGGTGTGCGTTTTCGCGACCACGTCGTGGTCGGGGGCATTGAAGAATTGGCGCAGCGCTACCGCGATGAAGGTGCCGACGAGCTAGTGTTTTACGATATCAGTGCAAGTCCCGAGGGACGTGTCGCCGATGCACACTGGGTGCGGCGCGTGGCACATTCGCTGGATATTCCCTTTTGTGTTGCTGGCGGCATTCGCAGCGTCGCCGATGCACGAATAATCCTGCATAGCGGAGCCGACAAGATTTCGGTCAATTCGCCCGCGCTGGAACGGCCGGAATTGATCGACGAGTTGGCTGATGCCTTTGGCGTGCAATGTGTGGTGGTTGGCGTGGACAGCCAGCGCATTGACGGCGAGTGGCGTGTACATCAGTACACCGGCGATCCCGAACGCTCGCGCGGGTTGGCGCGAACCACTGTCCAATGGGTAGACGAGGTGGTGCGACGCGGTGCTGGTGAGATTGTGCTGAATTGCATGAACTCCGATGGCGTGCGCAGCGGGTACGATATCGAGCAGCTGCGTGCCATTCGCCGGCACTGCCCGGTACCGCTGATTGCCTCCGGTGGAGCGGGCGAACCGCAGCATTTTCTTGACGTGTTCAATCAGGCGGATGTCGACGGCGCTTTGGCGGCAACGGTGTTTCACAACGGCAGCATCCGGATTCCAGATCTGAAGGCATATCTCATTGAACGCGGGGTGGCGATCCGGCCATGAATGATCAAGTGAAGCGCAGCGTCGATCCGGCATTGGTCGACTGGGAAAAAGGCCTTGGATTGCTGCCCGCCATTGTGCAGGATGCGCGCAGTGGGCACGTGTTGATGCTGGGGTACATGAATCGTGAGGCACTTGAGCAAACGCTGGCAACGCGGCGCGTGACCTTTTTCAGTCGCAGTCGCGCCGCGTTGTGGACCAAGGGTGAGACCTCTGGTCATTGGCTCGATCTGGTCGAGGTCGCGATCGACTGCGACGCCGACACGCTGTTGTTGCTGGCGCGTCCCAACGGAGCGACCTGTCATCGTGGCACGCAAACCTGCTTCGATCCGCCACCGCCGGTGCCAGGCTCACCCCAATCCGAATTTGATGCATTTGCTACGCAGCCGCAATTCACCGAACTTGCGACCCTTGACGCTACCATTGCGCAACGCGTGCGCGATCGGCCTGCGGGCAGCTACACCACCAATCTGATCGAGCAGGGTGCGTTGCGCGTTGCCCAGAAGGTGGGCGAAGAGGGCGTCGAGACCGCGCTTGCCGGGGCAGCCCAATCCGTCGAGCAGCTCGAACAAGAAGCTGCAGATCTGCTCTATCACCTTGGCGTGCTGCTGCAGGTGCGCGGCAGCTCGCTGGCTGCGGTGATGGACGTGCTCCGATCCCGTCGCGTGAAATCGACATGAGCGTGTGCTGATGCAGGTTTGGCACACACTCGATGAGCGGCCGCCGCGCATCATCGCGCATCGCGGGGCTTCGGGTTTGCGGCCGGAACACACGTTACCAGGATACGCGCTGGCGATTGCCCAGGGCGCAGACCTGATTGAGCCGGATCTGGTGCCAACCCGTGATGGCATCCTGATCGCTCGCCACGAGCGCGAGTTATCGCGCAGTACCGATGTGTCGTTACGAGTGCCGTGGCCCCACGCTGCATCTTCCAGCAAAAAGGCGGGCGCGAACTGGTTTGCTGATGATTACGATGCCGAACAACTATCCGAGTTGCGTGCCATCCAGCCATTCCTTGGTCGAAGCAAGGCGTTTGATGGTCAGTTCGCCATTCCGCGATTTTCCGAGGTGCTTGAGCTCGCTGTTGCCCAGTGGCGCGTCGGCCAAAAGCTCGGCGTTTATCCCGAAATAAAGCATCCGTCGCTGCTGCTGGCCAAAGGGATTGACACTACCGCTCTGCTGATTGCTGAGTTGCGAGCACGTGCTCAGGCAACACCCAATAGCCCGGTGTGGGTGCAGTGCTTTGAAATTGCGCCGCTGCGACGCGTGCACGAAGCCTGTGGCAACGCGACATTCGCGTTGTTCGAGTGGCTCGACACTGAGCAACTGGTTCGGTTGCATCGATATGCCGGCTGGCTTAGTGGTGTGGCACTGTCCAAGGCGAATGTGATCGGCGCCAAAGCTGAGCCCGGATTGATCACGCAGGCGCATGCTCTTGGGTGGCAGGTTCATGTCTGGACCTTGCGCGACGACTCGGTCATGAACGGGTTCGACGATGTACACGCCGAGTATCAGGCACTGTTCGAAGCAGGTGCCGATGCGTTGTTCTGTGATTTCCCGGAAAGTGGTGTAAATGCGCGGCTGCGCTGGCAGCAAGCGTGCTGAAAAGTGCTCGTGCGCATCCGCGTTATTTGGGTGGTGTAAAAGCGAGCGGCGGTCCGGGTTTGAGTTGACTTCGCCATTGAGCGAGCTTTGCCTCGATCAATTCGGTACTTGCGATCTGCGGTTCGGATGGTTCGCCGTCGATTGCTGCTTCGCGCAGCGCAATGGCGTCCTTGGCGATTTCAAATGCAGCAATGAAATCGACGCTTTGGTTCAATGCCTCGGCGAAATAGGCTCGCCCGAAAAAGGTAATGTCGGAGTCGGCACCGCAGCCAAATGAAGTGCGATCGCGGCGCGACGCGGTCAGCACCAGCGCGGTCGACGCTGACAAGGCTTCGACATAGCCGCCGCTGTAGCATGCTGAGATAGTGGTCACGCGCCAACGAATGCCGGCGTCGCGAATGGAACGTGACAGAGACTCCGGCGTGATTTGCTGCAGCGGGAAGCCCGCGAGCTCGACTGAAAGCTCGTGTGCTTCGGAACCATGCGTGGTGACAAACAGGAATACGAGGTCTTCGTCCAGGTCAATGCGCTTGGCGATACCAGTGAGGGCCCGGTCGATATTGCGTTGGGTCGCCAGCGGGCGATCTCGCAACGCATCGAAGTGATTGAGCAACACCAGGCTTCGGCCTTGGGTTCCCATGCGCTGATCGAACAGCGCCTGCACGTAGTTCACTTCGTTGCGGAACACATCCTCGCTGGCGTAGCTGCCCACGGCCAGCAAGTACAGATCTACCTGTCCGGGGCGTTGTGGTTCGAGCGCTTGCAATGCGCGGTCAAGCTTGTCGGATTGCTCCGCGAACAGAGTTTCGGCGTGTACTTCCTCAGGCCACAGCGCATTGGTGACTGGCGCCGAATAATCGGGCTCGGCAGTAAAGAAATAGTCCAGGTGATAGGGCACCGCTCGATAGATCAGCGCCTGGGGCACGGCGGCACCAAGCGCAAACGCGACTAGCCGCAGCCAGCGCCAGTTTGGTTCCAGCCAGTGCCAGATGCGGTATCCAGCGAGCAACATCCACACGCCGAACGCGATTGCGAAGTGCGGCGCGCTGAATACGATCCAGGTGTGGTCGAACTGCGGATCTCGGGCGATGACGGCGCCAGCAACAACGCGAATCACCACACCCACGATCAGCATCCATGTCGCCAGCCCCCAAAGCAGCGCTGGCCGGCGCGCCAGTAGGGACAGCAACCAGGCCAGCAACAACGGTTTAAGAATCTCGAAGGCACTGTCAGTCAGTCCGGCGAGATCGAACTCTTCAGGCGCCGACACCAGTCCAAGGTTCAACACGAAATCGGCCAGCACAGACAGCAGCGCAGCGCACCAGAACGCCGTCGCTGTAGGCAGCGGGTAACGTTGCCTTGGCACCAGCAACAGGCCAAAGCGCAGGCCGTTGATCAGGGCGTAGATCGGGCCCGCCATCACGATCCGATCGCGCCGATGTCGGCCATACTGGCAACCGTGCGATGCGACCCGGTCGATACCGGTGGCGCGTCGGCCCGCAGCAACTGAATTGTCTGCATGCCGGCGGCACGTGCTGCGTCGAGTTCGGCCTCGATGTCCGACAAAAATATAATCTCGCCTGCTGGTCGTTGCACGTGCTGTGCGATCAGCCGATAGGAATCTGCTTCGCGCTTGCCGCCGATGGTGGTGTCGAAATACTCACGGAACAGCGCTGTCAAATCGCCGAACACGCTGTAGCGAAAGAACAGCTTCTGTGCTGCGCTTGATCCACTGCTGTACACATGAATTTGGTGCGCATCCTGATGCCAGCGTCGCAGCGCGTCATAGGCATCGGCATAGACATGTGCGGTGAAATCGCCAGCGACATAGCCCTGCGCCCAGATCATGCCCTGCAAGGACTTCAACGGCGTGATCTTTCGGTCTTCGTCGATCCAGCGCAACAGGGCCTCGACCTGCGCGTCCAGCGTTGCCTGAGGTGCATTCAGTTCGGTGCGTACCGCTGCCAGCGCCGTCGCCACATCGGCCTGGTCGCGATGGGCGTGCACGAAATCAGCGATCCGCGCCCGCGCGTACGGGAACAAGACCTGGTGCACGAAATCGATGCGACTGGTGGTGCCTTCGATATCGGTAAGAATGGTCGGCTTCATGCGCGTGCCAGCGCTAGCGGCTGGGCTGCACGCGTTCTCAACACGTTCTGCAATCGGATCAACGCCGCCATCAGTTTTCCAGCCGCGGGAATTGCAGCGCGATGTCGGTACCGGTGAAATTCGCCACCCATCCGGAAGCGTTGGTGAACAGTCGGATGGCGATGAAGAAAGGGTTGGGGCCCATGTCGAACCAATGCCGCGTATTGTCAGGCACACCGATCAAATCGCCTTGCTCGCACAGCACTTCGAACACCAGGTCATCCAGATGCAACGTGAACAGCCCGGCACCAGCGACAAAGAATCGAACCTCGTCCTCGGCATGGCAGTGTTCGTTGAGGAATTTCTCACGGAACGCTGCCCGATCCGGATGGTCGGGGCGCAAGCTCACCACGTCGACCGCTCGATAACCGCCTTCAGCCATCAGCCGGTCGATATCGCTTCGATAGGCCGCGATCACTTCGTCCTGACTTGCACCGGGCGCCAACTGAACCGGCGTGTTCCAGCGCTCGAAGCGTACTCCGTGACGCCCGAGAAGCTCGGTGATCAACGCGCCGTCGCGGGTCTCGGTGGTGACCTTTGTCGGATCGGTTTCGGTAAAGATGCGAAGTCGGGTCATGCGCCTAGCCTCCTGAGGTCCAATTCGCAGTCCAACAGAAACTCGAAGGCCTCCAGGTGCCGCCGCGTTTCCGCCATGTCTCTACCCCATGTGTAGATGCCATGCCCGTCAATCAAGTAGCCTGACCCTATCGGCGTACCATGCTGCAATTGCGCTGACTCTTCGGCGGCGAGCCAGCTCTCGACAAACCCGGCAAGCTCCTGCATGTCCTGGCTGTTGGGCAGCACCGGCATGCGCAGCATGGTGTTGTGCGTATCGAATCCGCGAAATGCCTTCAACAGCTCGTAACCGGTAAACACGACCTGGCCTTCATCGGCATAAAGACGCGATGCTACCGTTTGCGTGTGCGAATGCGTGTGCAGTACGCAGCCGATATCCGGATCGCGAGCGTACAGCTGGGTGTGCAGCATTGTCTCCGCGGAGGGAACGTGTTCGGAGCCGACGGCGCGGCCCTGCAAATCCACGACCATGATGTCGCGTTCGCTGAGGCGGCCCTTGTCGCGGCCGGAAATCGTAATCGCAACCAGGCAGGGGCTACCATCGCGGTCACTGATCCGCATCGAAAAATTGCTGCTGGTGGCGGGTGTCCAGCCCAATGTGGCGAGTTCTCGGCCACATTCGGCCAAGGCGACAGCGCATTCACGCAGGCGTAGGGTGTCGTATGGCAAGCTCACGGCGTTTCCTGTTCGAGGTGTGTCGTGACCAAGGCCTTCGTGATGAACGCAAGTCTTGACCGAAGTACGACTTGATCGAGGTCAAGACGCGCTCGGGAATATAGCGCATCATGCTCGCAGCCAATTTCATTTTTCATCACAAGCATTTTTTATCGTAAGGAACTTATCCATGAACAAGCACATTTCCCGTCGTCATTTCCTGGCGACTTCGGGAGCCGCATTACTGGCACCGATGAGCCTGGCGTTGGTTTCCGCCCGCGTGCATGCTGCCGAACTCCCGCGCCTGGACGAGGCCGACGCGACCGCCTCGGCGCTGGGCTACCGACATGATTCCAGCAAAGTAGTCGCTGCCAAATACCCCGCGCACAAACCAACGCAGCTGTGTTCCGGCTGCACGCTGGTGCAGGGTGCGGCTACCGACGTCTGGCGTCCGTGCGGTATCTTTCCTGGCAAGTCGGTAAACACCAAGGGTTGGTGTGCTGCGTTCGCTGCCAAACCTTAACTCGCGATTGCTTGTGCAGGGGGTTCGATCGGCAACAACACGGTAAAGACCGTGCCGCGATCGAGTTCGCTCTGTACATCGATGGAGCCGCCATGGGTTTGCACGATGCCCCAGGAAACCGATAGGCCAAGGCCGGTGCCAACGCCAATGGGTTTTGTGGTGAAAAACGGGTCGAAAATGCGCTTCAGATTGGCTTCGCTGATGCCCTGGCCGGTATCGGAAATCCTTACCCACACTTGCTCATTGCTGCATCCGGTCTGGATGGTGATCCGGCCATGCTCCTTGATCGAGTGACTGGCATTGATCAACAGGTTCAGAAACACCTGGTTGAGCTGAAACGGCAGACAACGGATTTTCGGCAGCGTGCCGTATTCCTTGACCAGTTCCACTTTGTACTTGAGCTCATGAGCGATCACATTCAGCGTGCTGTCAAGGCTCTGGTGAATATCGGCGAGCTGCCATTCTGGCGCATCAACATACGAAAAGTCCTTGAGATCCTTGACGATTTTCTGAATTCGCTCAAGTCCTTCGCGAGATTCGGTGAGCAGGTTGGCGGTGTCGTTGACCAGATAGTCGAAATCAATCGCCGCTTTGAGCGCAGCCATCTTGCGTACTTCCGGGTGCTCCGGAGGCAGTTCTTTTTCCAGCAGTTGATAGGCCTGCAGTAGCGAGAAAATGCTTTGCATGTAGCGCGAAAGGCTGGAGAAATTCGAGTACACGTATCCGACCGGATTATTGATCTCGTGTGCGACGCCGGCTGCCAACTGGCCTACTGATGCCATTTTTTCCGATTGCAGCAGCTGGCTCTGTGCCCCCGCCAACTTCTCGTTGAGCATTTGCAGCTCGGCATTGCGTTGCTGCACTGCGAGCTCGGCGACCGATCGATCTTCGATTTGGCCCTGCAGGCTGCTGTTGGCATGCTGCAGCGCCCGATTGGCGTCGCTGAGCTCGACAGTGCGGCTGGCCACGTGCGTCTCGAGCAGCAGATTCTGTGCATGCAGTGCGGCGAATCTCCATCTTACGCCGAGCAGCAATAGCAGGCTCGCCAGCAAGGCAATTATCGTGCGCAGCCACCATGATTGCCACCAGGTTGGACGCACCACAAATGCAAAATTCGAGGACGGACCCCAGGCTCCATGCGTGCCGACCTGAGCGGCCGCTTCAAAGCGATAGTCACCGGGGGGTAGCGCCGCATAGCGTGCTTCGCGGCTGTCGCTGATGGTGAATTCCGGTTCGAGCCCGTGCAGGCGCACCCGATAGCGCATGGCGCCTTCGCCAAGAAAGCTCATTCCTGCGTAGCGCGCGGCAAAACTGTGGTCGGCGCGAGTAACTTCGGTTCCAATGGCATCCGCGGGAAATCTCTGCCGTCCCAAGGAGACACTCAACACGGCCGTCTTCGGTGCGGTACGGGGTGGCAGGGCGTCATACTTTTCCGCATCAAATCGCACCAGACCGCCGACAGCGCCGATCCACACATCGCCATTTTCCTCGGCGTAAAACGCCATGCCGGCGGTGTCTTCGCCCATCAATCCATCGTTGTTGCCGAAATGCTCGGTTCCATTGGGTCCGAGCAGATCCACGCCGCGACCACCACCGATCCATATTCGCTGCCTGGAGTCCTCGCCAATGACGAAGATCTTGTTGGCGATCCCATGACTGGCGTTGTTGTAATGCTCGATCACGCGCAACTGGCCCTGTTCATAGCGGGCTCGGGTAAATCCAAGCGGTTCGAAGTAGACAATCAGCAGGTCGCCGTTGGCGGAGGTGCGCACGTAGGCGATGGAATCGCTGCGCAGTCCGTCCAGGGTTGTGAAACGACGCCAGGTGCCTGCTTCGAGCAGCGCCAGGCCGCGTTGGCCTGCGACCCAGAACCGGCCGGTTTGATCCCGATGTAGATCGCTCACACCCTCAGTCGGCGTTCCACCAGGCAGGACTACTTTGGCGAACTTCAGTCGCGCAGTGCGGATACTTGCCTGAAGCAGGCCGGCGCCCTCAGTGCCGGCCCAAAGCATGCCCTGTGGGTCCAGTAGCAGCCGGTAGATCCGCTTCGCCGGGTTGTCCGGCGCGATTTGCTGAATTGTTACTGCCTGCGTCTCCGGATCGAAGTGCAGCAGGTCATCAGCAGGAACGCCGGACATGTAGAAGGTGCCGTCGGGGGCTTCGACAATCGAACGAATCGTGTGCGCTTCGGTGCCCGGCATGATTTCAAAACGCGCGCCGACCTGGCGTGCCAAGCCTTGGTTGGTACCGACCCAAAGGTTTTTCCGTCGATCTCGGAAAATGACCCAAGGTACGTTTCCGGTCAGGCCTTGCGCACTGCCGTAGGCGTGGAAGACACCGCGGCCCAACACGCGATTCAAGCCAACTGAGCTGAACCACAGCGACCCTTCAGCATCCTCGAGGATCGCCCGGGTTGACGTGAGCAGTCCGCGCAGTCCCACGGTCCACTTGGTTCCGTCCCAATTGAGCAAGCCCGCATCGTCGGTCGGCACCCAAAGATCCCCGTGCCGACCGAGCGTGAGGTATCCGCGTTGCGCGATCAGCGGCCTGGGCGTTTCCATCCGTTCGAACTGCGTTGCACCGGGCTCGAGCACCCAGAGGTTGCGCGCGGTGCGGACAAATACTCGCCCGTTCGCGTCTTCCACGATGGCGTCGATGCGCTCTTGTTGTTCCACAACCGGACTGGCGTAACTTAGCCAGACCCCGTCGCGCCATCGCCAGATAAGCGCCTCGGCGCGCCACTGCGCGACCCATACGCTGGATTCGCCTGCGCAAAGTGCGGTCGCTTCACCTCCAGGCCATCCGACCACGAGCTGGAAGCGCTCGTCTGCGCCCGCGACATAGGGTCCCGAGGTTGTGGCTGCCCAAATAGTATCGGCCTGATGAGCAATGGCGACGATCGCACCTTCGGGCAGTCCATGCGCTGCATTGCGCGGCTCAAACGCCGTACCGGTCCAGCGGCTGAGTCCGGCGCGGGTGCCCACCCACAACGTACCTGCCTGGTCTTCGTGCAGAGCATCGATCGCGGTCGAAGCCAGACCCTGGTCAAGGCCGTAGCCGTCGAAACGGTAGCCATCGTAGCGGTACAAGCCATCGTCGGTGCCGACCCAGATCAGACCGCTGCGATCTTGCAGCATGTGCAATACGCTGGTGTTGGCCAACCCTTCCGCACTGCCGTAGTTGCGCAGCAAGTACTGGCCCTGAGGATAAGGCGGTATTTCGGCCACGTCCGCACATAGCTCGCCGGAGACACCGAGGGCGAGCAGCAGCAAGACAATCCACGTTTTCGGCAATGGGGTCACTGGCGGCGCCCGATCCTGTGTGTAACTTCGCCTAGCATGCGCCATCGCGGTCCGGCGCGTCGTCAATTAGAGTCACGGACTCATCGCCATGACTGCATGCAGCGCACAGAGCAATACGTACGATCAGCAGCATTGTGCCTCTGGCATCTTCGCCCCAATTCGTCGAAGATACACCCCCAACGCGTCCGTAGCTCAGTTGGATAGAGCATCAGGCTTCGAACCTGGTGGTCGGGGGTTCGAGTCCCTCCGGGCGCGCCAATTTCTGCTGTGAATCGGGTTCTGTTTTGCATTGTGTTCAGTTCTGCATCGATCCTCGGCAGCGCTGCCGTTTGATGCCAATTGCTGGGTGCGATGGTGCGTGGGTTTGTGCGCCTTGCCTGCGTTGACCGCGTGGATCGCTCGTAGCTAAGCACTTCGGGCAGTTTCACCCGTGCCGCTGTTTGCGTTGTTCGCCCGCTTCCGGAGCACATCGGCTCGTCGACGCTCGAATCAGGTGTCGCAGCGCATTCGCGCGCACCGGATCGCGTCTCGCCGACCACAATGCTGACCTGCCGAGTCAGGTCGTCAGCGACCCGCTCTGATTCGCGGTGTCGGGTCGCCTGTGTGCGCGAGAATCCTGCGCGGCACGTGCGCGACATTCTAGAATGCACCTGGCAATGCACATTGCGTTGTAGCCCATGTCCTGGACCAGAGATCTCCATGCAATTTTCCATTTCAAATCTGGCGATGGTGTTGGTCGGCCTATTGCTGGGCAGCTTTGTCACCTGGTTCGTGTTGCGCGGCAGACGCGAACTGGCGTCGGGTGAGGGCAGGGCAGAAGGCGAGGCGGAGCGCAGAGTGCTGGCGGAGCAATTGCGCGCGCTGACGCGTGATGGCGAGGAGCTTCGCGCACGGCTGGCGAATGTCGATGTGCGGGCGCAGTCATTGCAGTCCGAACTGTCTGAGCGGGTGCGCGAGGGAGCGCAGCTGGCCGAGCGGGCGGCTCGCCTGCATCAAGTCGAAGCAGCCCTGTTGACGGCGCAGCGCGAGCATTCCCAGCTCACGGTACGGATTGCCGAATTGAGCACCACGCTGGACCAGGAGCGCAACCAGAGTCAGGAAAAACTCGGCTTGATCAATGAGGCGCGCGAACAGCTCAGCCACCAGTTCAAATCGTTGGCCAACGAAATACTGGAAGAGAAGAGCAAAAAATTCGCCGAGCAGAATCAAGTCAACCTCGGCCATCTGCTCAACCCTTTGCAGGAGCGCATCAAGAGCTTCCAGAGTAAAGTCGAGGAAGTGTATGTCAACGAGAGCAAGGACCGCAGCGCACTTGCCGAGCAGGTGAAGATGCTGACTCAACTCAACAATACGCTGAGTCTGGATACGCAGAATCTGACGCTGGCGCTGAAAGGCGATCGGAAGGCGCAAGGTAACTGGGGCGAAATCATTCTCGACGAAGTTCTGGAAAAGGCCGGGCTGCTGCGTGGTCGCCACTACGAACGCCAGAGCAGCGTGAAAAGCGAAGACGGTCAGACACACGTCATACCGGATGTGGTGATTCGCCTGCCCGGAGAGGGCGAACGGCATCTGGTTGTCGACTCGAAGATGACATTGCCCGATTACCGTGCTTTCGCCGATGCCGACACGGAAGACGAACGTCAGGCCGCATTGCGAAGACATCTGGCGTCGATGCGCGCACACATGAAAGGTCTGTCGGAGAAGAACTATCAAAGCTTGTACGGACTGAAGTCTCTGGATTTCGTGGTGATGTTCGTGCCACTTGAACCGGCGTTCATGCTGGCCGTGACCAACGATCGCGAGCTGTTTCAGCAGGCTTGGGAGAAAAACATCCTGCTGGTCAGTCCGAGCACTTTATTATTTGTGGTGCGCACGGTGGCCTATCTGTGGCGGCAGGAAGACTTGAGCCGAAATGCGAAGGAAATCTCCGCGCGCGGGGCTGAGCTTTACGACAAACTGGTGGGATTCGTGCATGACCTGCAGCGCGTCGGCGAACGCATTCAACAGGCGCAGGACAGCTATGGCGAAGCGCGGCGGAAATTCAGTGAAGGAAGCGGCAATCTGATCGGACAGGCCGAGAAGCTGCGTAAGCTCGGCGTCAAACCAAGCAAGAAGTTACCCGCTGCGTGGACCGATGCTGCGCAGCAGGACATCGCGGAAATTGAAGTGGAAACCGAATCAAACCCAGTCGAGCGCGTCGAGCCACCGGTTGCCGATGAAAACCTGATGTAGCCGCGAGCGCATCGGTAAGAGTGTGCGCCGAACAAATGGAATGGGCCGCGGCAGTTCCCGTTGTCTGCGCCGCTGTTGACGGCCGCGGCATCAAATCGCTGTCGGCAATGCACGCTTGAATACTGCGATGCAGCAAGACAGCGGCTGTATAAGCCGCTACAACGCTGCTCCCATGCATGTCATCTGATTTTTATACGAGGCACGCATACTGCGATCCTGGCAGTGCGGCGTAGAACCGCAGCCATGGACCATGGACGGTCAGACACCTGTTCACGCGTCGATCAGCGCAGCGCTCAGGTTCACAGTGCCGATCGGCACTTAACGACACCATTGTTCCGGGAGAGGCCAGTATGTTGCGTTCGCGTAGTTGCGCGCGATTGATCGCGCTTGTGCTTTCAGGATTTGCTTTGGCGCCGACAGCTTTCGCTGTCAGTCCGGATCACTACGAATTCGAAGCCAGCCTGTACGCTCCGTTTCGCGGCGAGTCGCGTGAGGCGCGTGCATTCAAACTCAACTTTAATTATATCGATGCGGTCGACCCGTCCACTGTGGCCTGGCGCGTTGAGTTGTTGACGGCTGATGCCGAACGTGTAGTTCGCACTTGGCGTGGTGAGGAACGTCTGTTCCAGAAACAGGTGGAAGTGCTGGTTCCGTGGGATGGCGCCGGCCACAACAAGCAGGCGTTGGCTCGCGGGTTTTACAAAGTCCGCATGACGGCTATGTCCGGCGATCCGTTGGCAATGCGCACGCGCCCCGGCACCCTGGAGCAGCGCGTCGATGACGCGCTCGCGCACGCCAACGATGCAATTGTGCAGGAATGGGAAGTCCATATCGGCGAGCCAGCCAAGGTCACCATGCCCGCGTTCCGCGCGCTGCCCAGCGGCGCTGGCGCCGAAAAATCAGTCGCGGCCATCGCCTCACTGCCGTACACGGTTTATCTGGGCAATTTGCACACGCAGAGCAACGACTCTGATGGCGGCGGTGCGATTCCAGGATGCTCGGGCTCGCAGTCTGCTCAGACGGGTGCGTTCGGACCCAACGACGGATTCATCTATGCGCGCAATCGCGGGCTGGATTTCTCCGCTGCCAGCGAACATAACCATTACTTTGATGGTTCTTCCAACACCAATGCCTCGGCCAGTCCCACCACCGCGAGGAATCGTTATGCCGCCGGTGTTACCGCGGCAAATAACTACAACGCGGCGAACCCGGGTTTTCTGGCTTTGTACGGCATGGAGTGGGGCGTCACCACCAATGGCGGGCATTTGAACATCCTCAATGCCACGGAGTTGTTTGCCTGGGAATACAACAGCAGCAACCAGTTGCTTGGCGATACCTTTGTCGCCAAGAGCGACTACGTAGCGTTGTACGCGACGATGCGCAGCAAGGGGTTCGTCGGGCAGTTCAACCATCCGTCCTCGTCCGGGCAATTTCTCATTGGATCGACGTCGCTCGCATACAGTGCCGATGGCGACGAGGTAATGATGCTGGCGGAGGTGCAAAATACTTCGGCGTTCTCCAACAACACCACCGAGACGGAGACCAGTCGCAGCACCTACGAACCGGCGTTCAAGACGTTATTGGAACGTGGTTATCACATCGCTCCCGCCACCAATCAGGACAACCACTGCGCCAACTGGGGCGCGAGTTGGACCAATCGCACCGGTGTGCTGATTCCCAATGGCACCGCGCTGACCAAAACCGCATTTGTCGATGCACTCAGAGCGCGTCGCGTATTTGCCACCAGCGACAAGAACTCGCAAATCATCCTGACCGCCAATGGTCATCTGATGGGTGAGCGCTTCAGTCATTCTGGCGCGCTGAACCTGGTGGTGAACTACGCGAACACCAGCGGCCGCTCAGTGTCGCAGGTGCAGATTCTTGAGGGCGTGCCGGGTCGTAACGGAACCGTGACCACGCTCGCAAGTACGGCGACGCACACGACTACACCGAGCGTGGGCCAGCACTTCTATTACGCACGAATCACCCAGGACGACGGCAAGATCCTGTGGTCGGCGCCGATCTGGGTCACTCAGACCAGCGGCACTCCAACCAATGTGCCGCCGGTGGCCAACTTCACCTTCACCACCAGCGCGTTGACCGCGACGTTCACCAATTCGTCAACCGACAGCGATGGCACGATCAGCGCACGCAGCTGGAATTTTGGCGATGGCAGTACATCGACAGCCACCAGCCCCAACAGGACCTATGCTGCCGCTGGCACCTACAGCGTCGCTTTGACGGTCACCGACAATGGTGGAGCCAGCCACACGACAACCAAATCGGTGACTGTTGCCTCAGCACCGGTGAGCACTGTGTTGACCAATGGCGTGGCAAAAACGGGTCTGTCTGGCGCAGTCGGAAGCGCCACCAGCTACACGCTCATCGTGCCGACCGGCGCAACGGCGCTCTCGTTCGTCACCACTGGCGGCACCGGTGACGCCGATCTCTACGTAAAGTTCGGCTCGGCGCCGACCACCGCCAGTTTCGACTGCAGTTCGCTGGCCGATGGCAACATCGAGACCTGTAACATCGCCACTGCGCAGGTGGGTACCTATCATGTGCTGCTCAGTGGATACACCGCTTACACCGGACTGTCACTCACTGGCAGCTTCTCGACCGGCGCGGGCGCCAGCTTCTTCCAGAACACCACGGACTACGTGATTGCCGACAGCGCGACCGTCGACAGCCCGATCACGGTCAGCGGCCGAACCGGCAACGCCCCCAGCACCTTGTCAGTTTCGGTGAACATTGTGCACACCTATCAGGGTGATCTGAAGGTTGATCTGGTTGCGCCCGATGGCACCCTGTACAACTTGCACAATCGCACCGGAAGTGGCACCGACAACGTGATCAAGACGGTTACCGTCAACGCCGCAAGCGAAGTCGCGAACGGCAACTGGAATCTGCGGGTCAACGACAATGCCAGTGGCGACACCGGTTTCATCGACAGTTGGTCGATGCAGTTCTGATGATTTGATGTCGGTTTTGGCGCAGTCTGCGCTTGCGCCAATGAGAATCGCCGGCGTGCGCATGGACAGGATTCAATAGCTACGGCAATCAATCCTGTCTGAATCTTGTCACGTGCAGTTGCGGGGTGAGCCCCGCAGCTGCACACCAGGGACCACGAGACGTCTACAGGCGATCGTGCGGCATGCTTCAATCCTGATCATCGCAAACGATCGCAACTGCGTGCTGCACCGCGTTTCGCCCACTCGGGCTCGCCACACGTGCCGCGGGCTTAGGTGTGGTCAACGACCGCTTTGCCGAGGTCGCCGCAGTCCTTCTGCGGCAGCCATGTCTGGGTCAGGTCGCGCAGCATCAGCTGGATTTCCTGAAAGTTGCTGGGCTTGGTGATGCACCGGTTGGCGCCATCGCGGTAACTGCCTTCGAGGTCTTCCTCGGCCCGCGATGTGGTCCACACCACTACTGGGATATTGCGCAGACGCGGGTCAGACCGGATTTCGCGCAAAACTTCACGGCCGCCCTTTCTGGGCATGTTCAGGTCAAGCAGTATGAGGCCAGGCGTGGGATACGCCGTCGTGTCCGCATAAGGTCCAACGCGGTGCAGATAGTCCATGACTTCCACGCCGTCCTGCGCGAATCGCAACGGATAGCGTGGCTCGCATTCGGCCAAGGCTTCCTCGACCAGGAAGCGGTCGTCGGCATCGTCATCACCGATGAGTATCGTGCTGGACTGGAATCGCGTGTTCATTTGTTGTCATCCCCCTTGGGTATGCGCGGCCAAATGGCAACTGTGAAGAACTCACCTTGCTGGTTTTCGGCTGCTGCAGCGCTCCCTGTGTTTACGATAGTCGCATCGTGAGTTGGGGATGCCCCCTGTAAGATTCGACAGGTAGGTATTTCGGTCGCAATGACTGATGGGCTAGTAGGTCGGGCATCGGTTGCGGATGCATCGCTGGCGTATCCATGTACAGCGCGGCACACGCCTGGACCGCAGTGGAAATCTACGCCCAGCCCAACGCAGCGTATGCAGGCCGCATCAAAGTTTTCTGCAGTGAACATTAGTCACGCGATTGGATTCTCTGGAAAACCGCTGAACAAGTTCGCAGCGCAGATAGCTCCCTGAGTCAGGGGGCGAAAAACCGTAGATTTTTTTTGGAGTTGG
>JANMSL010000598.1:0-26144 GCA_031389245.1 Lysobacterales bacterium
AGTTTAGGGAGAAAACTGGAGTGGCTTCATACAGGACGAGTTGTGGCTATCACTGCAACCAACCCGCTGAATTTTCCGCTTCAATGGAGTCAGCTGAACGTCGCGTCACCGCAACGACATTGCCTTCCTGCTGGTAGTCATTGGATCCTGAAAACACTGACGTACCGCGATCGGACGACCCGCCAGTTTGTCGGCACGAGCACACCAACGCATCCTGCGTGTTTCGCGCAGCATTGCCGATCTTGCTGGCAGCGAAGTGGTGCGACGCGAGCATCTGACCGAAGCGATCGGCTATCGACGCCTGGATCGGCAGCCGATGGCGGCGACGGCGTAGCCGCTTCGCAATCCGTAACCCGTAGGTCGGGTCCCGCGTAGCGGTACCCGACATCGGCCTGTCCGCGGCAATGAAAAATACGTGAGCATGCGCAGCGTTGGTCAACGACATTCGACGGACAGACGGACATCGAATGCCACAACGAACGCTGATGCAGGCAAACCGATGAACTCACGCAGACGATCGGCCCCTACCTGCCGGCTTCTTGATTCGACTGGTCGGGCGGGATTTTTTCTCGCGGCTATCCAACCCCTTTTGTTTGCCATCCTGCAGGTTGGACTTCATCAGTACCAAAAAAGCGTCCTGCCGTTCAACGGACATTGCGCGCCACGCGGATAGGACACGTGTTTCGCGCGGGCTCAACCACTGTTCGCCGGCACCGGCGTACCCTGCGGTTGCCTCGCGCGCGCCAAGGTGCCTGTCGGCGATGCGGGACTTGGCCACGCTGTCGCAGATCAAGAAATCGAGATCGACGCCGAGCAATATCCGCAATGGCTCCAGGTGCTGCATGCGCGGAAAATCCCGATCGGTTTCCCACGCCGAAACGGATGCTTTGGAAACGCCGAGGTCCAGCGCCAGCGCCTCTTGCGTAAGCGCGCCATCGAGCCGTGCCTGACGAAGTCGTGCGCCGAACGTGTTCATGCATTCATTGTATGGCTTCGCTGTACAACCGATATCCAGATAAACTTGACTCATATATCCAGTTTTGCCAGACTCCCGGCATGGAGAGAAAGCCAGCGCCAAGCCCCATTCGAAAGCTAGGAGAGCGGGTAAGGCGCAGAGAGCCAGCGAGCACGCCGCGCGTGCGCACTAGGCTCACGCGCAATGGGACAAGGGCAATGGCCCCATGAGCGGCAGTGCCTTAACGCTGTATCTCGCGCACAGCGCTGTACTCATTTCCGTACTCGTGTCCTTCGTGAAACTGCGCGACGCTATTAAGCGCAGCGCGTCGCGCTCGGTGCTCGATCGCCACCGCTGCCTGGAACTATCGAGACAATGGAATCAATCGTTGCTCGAACAAGTCGCTGTACTGTCGAAAGAAAACACCGCCATGCGCCAGGCGCTGCATTTCTACGCGGAGCCGGACATTTGGTCGACATCGGCCACCCAGACATACAGCCTCGCAGCCAAAGACCGCGGCGAGATCGCGCGCACAACGCTTTGCGATATGCACGCGGGTGGAAAATGACCGAACACGCAAGCAAGTAGCACGGGGGAAGCGAAGCGGCGCGCAACCGCGGAGTGGTGGGGACTGAATCGCGATGCAGCGACCACCCCGGCCGATCGCACGTTGCTCGACAGCGCCGCCGAACGGCTGGGTTTGTCCGCACGAGCACACCAACGCATCCTGCGTGTTTCGCGCAGCATTGCCGATCTTGCTGACAGCGAAGTGGTGCGACGCGAGCATCTGACCGAAGCGATCGGCTATCGACGCCTGGATCGGCAGCCGATGGCGGCGGCGTAGACAGGCGTTGGAGGTGAGGTAGGCTTCACTCTCTGCCAGTTCGCACAACGAGAGGAAGCCTGACCCGCATGTTCTCTGGTCCGATGCTGCTGCTGGTGGCGCTGGCTTATCTCGGCATCCTGTTTGCGATTGCCTGGTTGGGCGATCGGCGCGCGCGGCCGCTTTCGCCACGCCTGCGCGTGCTGGTCTACAGTCTGGCATTGGGTGTTTATTGCACCTCGTGGACCTTCTACGGCGCGGTCGGCAATGCCGCAGCGGCGGGCTGGGCATTTCTGCCGATCTATCTTGGGCCGATCCTGCTGTTTGTGTTTGGACACGGTATGTTGCGGCGGCTACTGAGTGTCGCCAAGGCACGCAACATCACGTCAATCGCGGATTTTCTGGCTTCGCGCTTCGGTCGCAGTCAGTCGCTCGCCGGCTTGGTCACCGTGGTTGCGCTGACCGCCGCAATCCCCTATCTCGCGCTGCAGTTCAAGGCGGTGGCACTCAGCGTCAGCGTGCTCACCGGCGTCGAGTCTGGCAGCGCTGCCGCCTGGTACACCGATACCGCATTCTTCACCGCAGTGTTGCTGGCGGTGTTTTCGATCCTGTTTGGTACGCGAGTCGTCGATGCAACCGAGCACCATCGCGGACTGATGCTGGCCATCGCCGTGGAATCCGTGGTCAAGCTGCTGGCCTTTCTTGCGGTGGGGATTCTCGCCGTCGGGCTGCATGGTCAGTTCGATGTGCCCGCAGTGATCCGGGTGCCGGTGGCGAGCGCGCAATTGATCGCCCCCGATTTTCTGGCCAGTACGCTGCTGTCGTTGTGCGCAATCTTTTGCCTGCCGCGGCAGTTTCAGGTTGCCGTTGTCGAATGCGAGGAACCGCAGGACCTGCAACGCGCGCGCTGGCTGTTTCCGCTGTATCTGGCGTTGTTCGTGGTGTTCGTATTGCCGATCGCGCAGGCCGGTATGCAGCTTGCGCCGGCATCGGTGAATCCAGACACCTTTGTCCTCTGGCTGCCGCTGTCACAGGGCCAGGAGATGCTCGCTTTGCTGACCTTCGTCGGCGGTTTCTCGGCGGCAACCGGCATGGTTATTGTGGCCACTGTTGCACTCTCCACCATGGTCAGCAATGAGCTGATCCTGCCGGCGCTGTCACGCGTACGCGCGCTGCGCATGGACAGTCGCAGCGACCTGTCGCAATGGGTGCTGTGGATCCGCCGCAGCGCCATTCTGCTTCTGGCCGCGGTCGCATTCGCCTACTACCGGGCCAGCGTGGGGCGTGGCAATCTTGCCTCACTCGGACTGTTGGCCTTTGTCGCGGTAGCGCAGTTTGCGCCGGGTATTGTGTTCGGGCTTTATTCGCGACGCGTCAGCGTGCGCGGTGTGCGATTTGGGCTGGGCATCGGCTTTGCGGTGTGGATCTATACCTTGCTGCTACCAACCCTGGCCGGGTCCGGCTGGATGTCGGACCAATGGGTGCAAGACGGTCCGCTGGCATTGAGCTGGCTGCGCCCACATGCGTTGTTTGGACTGGAGGGCCTTTCGCCGATCACACAGGGTGCGTTCTGGTCGTTGGGCGGGAATCTGTTGTCGATTGCGCTGCAGCGACTGCTGCGTCCGGCCACGATGGAAGAACGATTGCAGGCGCGGGTATTCCTCGATGGGCCGCTGGCGCCGGGTGAAGCCACCGAGGCCAGCCTGCCGCAGCGCGCGCGTGTAGGCGATGTGCTGGCGCTGGGCGAACGCATTCTGGGTGATACGACCTGGCAGCGTCTGCTGATCGACTATCAGAAGCAGACCGTAGCCACGTTGAAGAGCGATCAGATTGCCGATCGTGCGCTGGTGCGCTTTGTCGAACGACAACTGGCGGCAGCGCTCGGTGCCACTTCAGCGCGTTTGGTGTTGACCGGTGCGTTGCGTGGCACCGGCATGGAGTTTGAAGAAGTTGCGGCGCTGCTCGATGAGACATCACAAGAACTGCGCTTCAATCAGCGTCTGTTGCACACCACGATGGAAAACGTCGATCAGGGCATCAGCGTGGTCGATGCCGAGTTGCATCTGGTGGCATGGAACCGTCGCTACATCGAGCTGTTCAATTATCCCGAAGCACTGGTGCATGTCGGCGCGCCGGTTGCCGACCTGATCCGCTACAACGCGGCGCGCGGTGAATGGGGTGATGATTCTCCCGAAGGCAACGTGCAGAAGCGTCTCGAGTATCTGCGCAATGGCTCGCCGTACGTCTTCCAGCGGCGTCGCGCCAGCGGCCAGGTACTGGAGATGCGCGGACAACCGCTGCCCGGTGGTGGCTTTGTCACCACGTACTCGGATATCACGCCGTTCAAACAGGTAGAACTGGCGCTGCGCGAAGCGAAAGACAATCTGGAGCAGCGCGTCGCCGAGCGCACCGAGGAATTGCAGCACGCCCTGGCGGCACAGCAGGTGGCTCAGCAGGCGGCCGAATCGGCCAATTTGTCCAAGACGCGTTTCATCGCAGCCGCCGGGCACGATCTGCTGCAGCCGCTGCATGCGGCGCGTCTGTTCATGTCGTCGCTGCAGGAGCAAGGCGAGTTGAACCCGCGCGCGCGCGCGCTTGCCGATCAGGTCGATGCTGGCATGCGCGCAGCGGAGGAACTGCTCGACGGATTGCTGGATATTTCGCGTCTCGATTCCGGCGTGATGAGCGCCGACAAGGCACCGTTGGCGCTGGCGCCGATGCTGGAATCGCTGCGCGCACAGTTCGCACCGCTGGCAGCTGCGCGCGGCCTGCAGCTGCATGTGGTGAGCAGCCGCCTAGCCGTGCTCAGCGACCGCCGCCTGTTGCGCCGCGTGCTGCAGAACCTTCTGGCCAACGCGATCCGCTACACGGCCCAGGGCGGCGTGCTGATCGGCGTGCGTAGACGCGCTGGCGGCTTCGCTGAGATCCAGGTGATCGATACCGGGCCGGGCATCGCTGCCGAGCACCGCGCACTGATTTTCGAGGAATTCCAGCGCATCGACGTTCCCAATCGCGACGGACAGCAGGGCCTCGGACTGGGACTGGCAATCTGCGATCGCATCTCGCGTCTGCTGCAACATCCACTGCACCTAGTCTCGACGCCCGGGCGCGGCAGTCGTTTCACCGTAACTGCTTGCACATGCACTGCGCCCGAGCTCGTCCCGATCGAATCACGGCCGACATCGGGCGATTTGCCGCCCGGCCTGCATGTTCTGTGTGTCGACAACGAACCCAGCATTCTTGAGGCAATGGGCAGCCTGCTGACTGGCTGGGGACTTTCGACCGATCTGGCACTCTCGCTGCATGAAGCCGAAGCGGCGGCAGGCCGGCGCGCGCCTGATCTGGTGCTTGCCGATTATCATCTGCAATCTGATGTGGATGGTCTGGATGCGTTGCATCGACTGTGCGTCAATGGCACGCCGGGCGCACTGGTTACAGCGGATAGTTCGGTGCAACTGGCCGAACGCGCGCGTGCACTGGGCTATCCGGTATTGCGCAAGCCGGTACGACCAGCGGCGCTGCGCGCGCTGATCGGGCAGCTGGGCAAGGCGTCGCGCAATGTGTAAGCACCGAGCGTGCTCGGACTGGGTCTGGTTTGGGTTGTGACCGAAGCGGTTGAACGAAGCGTGGGGTCGACGCACAGGATTGAGCGATCGCGTTAAGGCACTTGCGGCGAACCCCACATTTACATCAGCTCGGGCGCGTCTTCGACGATCGGCAGCGGTGGCAATTGCGGGTCCAATGCCAATTGCCCGGCCAGCATCACTGCCTGCGTGCGTGTGTTGACGCCGAGCTTGCGCAGCACCGCGCTCATATGCGCCTTGACGGTGGCTTCGGTAATGTTCAACTCGAACGCGATCTGTTTGTTGAGCAAGCCGTTGGCGACCAGTCCGAAGACGCGAAACTGCGCCGGTGTCAGCGTGCCCAATACCGCTGCCAGATCGGCTTCGGGTTTGGCCAGGCGCGAATCCGTGTGCCCCGGCGGCGCCCAGCGATCGCCACGCAATACGGTGCGTATTGCCGCAGCCAGCGATGCGCTGTCGGCGGATTTGGGCAAGAAGGCGGCGGCACCATGTCCGAGCGCGCGTCGCACCGTATCGGCATCGTCGCGCGCCGACACCACGATCACTGGCAGGGTCGGTTGCGTGGTGCGTACGTGGACCAGGGCGCTGAACCCATGCGCGCCGGGCATGCTCAAGTCGAGCAGCAGCAGCTCGGCGTCCGGCTCGCTGTCCAGCAAACTCAGCAGGCTGCCCACCTGATCGGCCAGGCAAACACGCGCATCGGGCAATGCCGCCTGCACCGCACCCTTGAGCGCGATGCGAAACAATGGGTGATCATCGGCGATGAGAACAGTACGCGACATGGCGTGCCAAGAAACCTCTGAACAAGTTCGGAGCCGAGATAGCCCCCTGAGTCAGGGGGCGAAAAACCGCAGGTTTTTTTGGGGCGTGGCAAACGATAAGCTGTACAGCGAAGACGAAGTGGTGACTTGTTCGGACCTCCCTAATGGTTGAGCCGTTCGTTGACCAGCGCTGTGACCACCGAAGGATCGGCCAGTGTTGATGTGTCACCCAGTTGATCGGTCGCGTTTTCCGCGATCTTGCGCAGGATGCGGCGCATGATTTTTCCGGAACGCGTCTTCGGCAGACCCGGCGCCCACTGCAGCCAGTCAGGCGATGCGATCGGGCCGATGTCGTGACGCACCTGGGCGATGAGTTCCTTGCGCAGCTGTTCACTCGGTGCAACGCCAGACTTGAGCGTGACATAGGCATAGATGCCCTGGCCCTTGATGTCATGCGGCGCGCCAACCACAGCGGCCTCGGCCACCGCGGCATGCCCAACCAGGGCGCTCTCGACCTCGGCGGTGCCAATGCGATGACCGCTGACATTGATCACGTCATCGACCCGGCCGGTGATCCAGTAGTAGCTGTCATCGTCGCGGCGCGCGCCATCACCGGTGAAGTATGTGCCTGGGTAAGTGGCGAAGTAGGTATCAAAAAATCGTTGCGGGTCGCCGTAGACGCCGCGCATCTGGCCGGGCCAGGAGTCGAGCAGCACCAGGTTGCCGTCGGCTGCGCCCTCGATGATCGCTCCGGTCGCGTCCACCAGTGCCGGAAATATTCCTGGCAAGGGCAATGTGGCAGAACCCGGTTTGGTGGCGATGGCGCCGGGGAACGGGGAGATCAATGCGCCCCCGGTTTCGGTTTGCCACCAGGTATCGATGATCGGGCAACGCTCCTCGCCGACGACGCGGTGATACCACTGCCACGCCTCGGGATTGATCGGTTCGCCGACAGTGCCGAGCAGCCGCAATGATTTGCGCGACGTCTTTTGCACCGGCGCATCGCCCTCGCGCATCAACGCGCGGATCGCGGTCGGTGCCGTGTAGAAGAGCGTTACGCCGTGGCGATCCACGGTCTGCCAGAAGCGCGAGATGTCCGGGTAACTCGGCACGCCTTCGAACATCAGCGTGGTCGCGCCATTGGCCAGCGGTCCGTACACCACGTAGGTATGCCCGGTCACCCAGCCGACATCGGCGGTGCACCAGTACACGTCGTCTGCTTTCAGGTCGAACAACACTTCATGCGTATAGCTCGCCCACAGCAAGTAGCCGCCCGTGGTGTGCAGCACACCCTTGGGCTTACCCGTAGAACCTGAGGTGTACAAGATAAACAGCGGATCCTCGGCGTTCATCGCCTGCGCGCTGTGCTCGGTCGGTTGATCGGCGATCGCCTGGTGATACCAGCGGTCGCGCGCCTGCCACTGGATATCGTTGCCGGCATGACGCAGCACCAGTACGTCCTTGACCATGTGCGTGTCGGGTCGGGTCAGCGCCTCATCGACATTCGCCTTGAGCGGCACCACTTTGCCGCCGCGCCAGCCACCATCAGCGGTAATCACCAACTTCGAGTTGCAGTCGGCGATGCGACCGGCCAACGCGTCGGGAGAAAAACCGCCGAATACGACAGAGTGGATCGCGCCCAGTCGTGCGCAGGCGAGCATCGCCACTGCCGCTTCGGGAATCATCGGCAAATACAGCGTAATTCGATCGCCCTTGACCACACCCAGCGCAATCAGCGCGTGCGTCAGTTGACAGACCATGGCGTGCAGTTCGCGATAGCTGATGCGCCGTGCCGGTTTGGACGGATCGTCGGCTTCGAAGATGATTGCGGTCTTGTCGGGTTGCGTGGCGAGATGCCGGTCGAGGCAGTTGACGGCTACATTCAACTCACCGTCCTCGTACCAGCGGATGCGGAAATCCTCGCGATGGAAGCTGACGTTCTTGATCTGCGTCGGTGCACGGCTCCAGCTCAGGCGCCGCGCAAGTTGTGCCCAGTAGCGCTGGGGATCGCTGATTGCCAACGCAGTTGCAGCTCGATGCTCAGCCAGTGAGACGCGCGAATTGGCTGCAAATTGCGCTGGAGGGGCATAGCACGCGGACACGGCAGTTTTGGACATGGCAGGACTCCGTCAGCGCGTTGCTCAATTTTCGTTACAACGCAATTAGTCGATGGTCGTATTCCAGCGAAAAGCATTGCTTGACGATATTCGACCAAAGGTGAATATCGCACAGCTGCGTCACGGCGAATGATCGGCGTCGCCAGTCGGGTGGGACGAGCGCCGTCGCAGCACCGTGTTCGATAGCACCCGCCGGCCCAATCTGAACCTTTGCTGGGGAGCCGAGATGAAAAAAAGACTGATCCACCATCCGCTGACGCTTGCACTGCTCGCCTGTGGTTTCGGCCCAGCTGCCGCCGCAGCCGATGCGGTCAACCCGAGCATCGAAGAGCGCATTGCGCGGCTCGAACAGACCATCAACGAATTGAAGGCGGAGCTCGCCAGCAGGGCACCGGCCGCGCCGCCGACGGCGGTGCCCGCCACGCCAGTGATTCAGAGCACGCCGATCCTGACCGCCGCGCTCCCGAACTCGAAATTCAGCGCCGGCGGCTTCATCAAGCTCGATGCCATGCTCACTCGAACCGACGGCGGAGAGATTGCCGATGCCAGCGCTGGGCGCACTTTTTACTTACCCAGCGCCACGCCCGTCGGTGGTACCAGTGAGAGCACCGACCTGGACATGCATGCACAATTTTCGCGCCTTTGGTTCGCCGCCGACAGCACGCTGGATTCTGGTGACAAGCTGCGCGGGTACTTGGAGTTTGATATTTTCGGCGGCGCCCTCGGCAGTGAGGCTGCAACCAACACCTACGGACTCACCGTGCGTCACGCCTGGGCCAGCTGGAATCAATGGCTGGCCGGCCAAACCTGGAGCAATTTCCAGGACGCGGCAGCACTGCCGGACTCGGTCGATTTCATTGGGCCGACCGAAGGTACTGTATTCGTGCGCCAAGCTCAGGTTCGCTACACGCGGGGTCCCTGGTCGTTCTCATTGGAAAATCCGGAGACCGTGTACACACCGACTCTGGGTGGGGCCAGCCGCATCAGTAGCGACGACAACAACATGCCGGACCTGACGGCGCGCTACACGATGAAAGGCGAATGGGGTCACTTCAGCGTTGGCGCCTTGGTACGCCAGCTCAAGTACGACAGCGCCGGGGCGTTGTCGGATGCAACCATTGGCAGTGGCATCAGCGCCTCCGGTCGCTATGTGCTTGGTGCCAGCGATGACCTGCGCTATATGGTCACCGCGGGCTCCGGCATCGGTCGCTATATTGGTCTGGCACTGGACACCGATGCCGTGCTGCAAAGTAATGGCGAGCTGGAAAACAACGACGTTGTCGCCGCATTCCTCGGCTGGCGTCATGTGTTTTCTGCGCAGTGGCGTGGCAATCTGTTTGGCTCGTTCGCCGAGTTCGACCACGACCCCGCTTCTGGCGGCAGTGCAACCGCGAGTTCGCAATCGCTACACGCCAACCTGATCTATTCACCTGTACCCAAATTCGATGTCGGCGCTGAGTTGATCTTCGCCAATCGTGAGCTTGAAAACGGCGCGGACGGTGATCTCAACCGTCTGCATGTCCACGTCAAGTACAACTTCTGAGGAACCTGATCATGGCCGCCGTTCTTCCGCATACACACACTCCGACCGGTGAAATCACCGCGAGTCACAAGAAGGTGATCCTGGCATCAAGCCTCGGCACCATATTCGAGTGGTACGACTTCTATTTGTACGGATCACTGGCGGCGATCATCGCCAAGCAGTTTTTCTCGGCACTCAATCCCACCAGCGGCTTTATCTTCGCACTGCTCGCGTTTGCTGCGGGTTTTGCCGTGCGCCCGTTCGGCGCATTGCTGTTCGGCCGGCTTGGCGACATGGTTGGACGCAAGCACACGTTCCTGATCACCATCGTGATCATGGGCATCTCGACCTTCATGGTTGGACTGCTGCCGTCCTACGCCACCATCGGTGTTGCCGCGCCGGTGATCCTGATCGCACTGCGCATGTTGCAAGGGCTTGCCCTTGGCGGTGAGTACGGCGGGGCTGCGACCTATGTCGCCGAGCACGCACCGCAAGGTAAACGTGGCCTGTACACCAGCTTTATTCAAACCACCGCGACACTCGGTCTATTTCTGTCGCTGCTGGTGATTCTCGGCTGTCGACTGGCGCTGGGCCCGGAAGCGTTTGAAGCCTGGGGCTGGCGCATTCCGTTCCTGCTGTCGGCGTTGCTGCTGGTCATTTCGGTTTATATCCGCATGCAGCTCAATGAGTCGCCGTTGTTCCAGCAGATGAAAGCAGAGGGCACGCACTCGAAAGCACCGCTGACGGAGAGTTTTGCCAATTGGAAAAATGGCCGCATCGTGTTGCTCGCGCTGCTGGGCGCGACGGCAGGGCAGGCCGTGGTCTGGTATGCAGGGCAGTTCTACGCTCTGTTTTTCCTGACGCAGACACTCAAGATCGATGGCACCACCGCCAACCTGATGATGGCCGCCGCATTGGTGATCGGCACGCCGTTTTTTATCGTCTTTGGCTGGTTGTCGGATCGGATCGGTCGCAAACCGATCATCCTTGCTGGTTGCCTGATCGCGGCGATGACCTATTTCCCGATTTTCAGCGGGTTGACGCATTTCGGCAATCCAGCGCTCGAATCAGCCGTTCGCAGCAACCCGGTGATCGTCGTGGCCGACCCGGCCGACTGCAGTTTTCAATTCGATCCGGTCGGCAAGAAAGTGTTCAACAAGAGCTGTGACATCGTCAAATCGGCGCTTGCCAAGAGTGGTGTGAGCTACAGCAATGAACCCGCAGCGGCCGGCACCTTAGCTTCGGTCAAAGTCGGCGAGACGGTGCTCGCTTCGTTCAACGGGGTAGCGATGGCCGGTGCCGACTTCAAAGCGGGCAGCGATAAATTCAGCGCCGATCTGAAGGGCGTGCTGACTGCTGCCGGGTATCCGGAAAAGGCCGATCCGACTGCGATCAACCACGTCATGTTGCTGCTGTTGCTGATCCTGCTGGTGATCTACGTCACCATGGTTTATGGCCCGATCGCCGCTTGGCTGGTCGAGTTGTTCCCGACCCGCATTCGCTACACCTCGATGTCCCTGCCGTATCACATCGGTAACGGCTGGTTCGGTGGTTTTCTGCCGACCACGGCATTTGCTCTGGTCGCCTTCAGCGGTGATATCTACTTCGGGCTTTGGTATCCGATCATCATCGCGCTGATGACGGTGGTCATCGGGGCACTGTTCCTGCCGGAGACGAAGCACGTCGATATTTCCAAATAGAGCCAGCGGCTTCGAGTGGCCGGCCCCCTCCGCCGGGACCCCGGCACTTGCATCAGCAGGTGCCGGGATTTTTTCGTTTGTGTCACCACCAATGCGCGTGTTCCAACGCAAGCCTTCGTGCCGAGGTTATGATGGATACCCAATCGAACATTGCCTTCAGGATTGCTCTCCATGGACCGGAACAGATGGCTTCGACGCTTTGCTGCCGCGGTATTGCTGCTTGTGGCGATGGGTGCCGAGGCTCAGCAATTGCGCCTGTTGCGACCGCTTACGAAAAATGATGCGACCGATTCTGCAACGCTGGTGGCGCTCGCCAATGCTGCAATCGATCTGCACCGCAACGATTCCCGCGAAACCGAATTGAACCAGCGTTTCCGCCTGCAGATGGTCGCTGGCCGGCATGCTGACGCTATCGCATCGATTGAGCAGTTACGCGCGTTGCGCAGCTTTCCGGATGCCAGTCAGCGCGCGGGCTTTCAGCTGCAGTTTCAAATCTATCTTGAAGCGCAGCAGCGCTCCGAGAAATCCGGGCTCGACTTCGATCAAGCTTTTGCCGAGGCGTTTCGCACGCACTTCGATGTCCTAGATGACCGCGCCTCCGAGCAGGCGCAGTTCGCCTTCGGTGCCTATCTCTCGGCGATGCAACGCGATCTGGAACAGGCGCTGGAAGCACAGGCCGGGCGTGAGCAAATCGAGCTGGTTGAAGCGGTGGAGTTATTGCGTCGCTATCAGCTGGCCCAGGTTTACACGCGTATTTTGCCACTGGCCGAAGCCGTCATAGCGCGGGACGATGCGCGTCGATACATTATTGAGCGCGACGTGCTGGTGACCACGCCGGATGGGATCCGCATCTCGGCACTGGTTGTGCGCCAGAAGTCCGGGGCAGTACAAAAGCCGACGCTGTTCAACTTCTCGATCTATGCCGATCTGCCGCGGAAACTCAGTGAGGCCAAGCGTTCGGCCGCGCGCGGTTATGTCGGTGTGGCGGCATTCACCCGCGGCAAGGGTTCCAGCCCGGACGCCATCGTGCCCTACGAGCATGACGGCGAAGATGCCAACACGGTAATTGATTGGATCAGCAAGCAAGACTGGAGCGACGGCCGCGTCGGCATGTTCGGCGGCAGCTATGAGGGCTACACGCAATGGGCTGCGGCCAAGCACCGGCACCCGGCGCTGAAGGCCATCATGCCAACGGCAGCGGTGGCGCCGGGCATCGATGTGCCGATGGAAGGCAATGTCTTCCAGAGTTTCGTCTATCGCTGGATTCCGCACGTCACCAACAACAAAACCATGGACCACGCGGTCAACAACGATTACGAACGCTGGAACCGGCTGGAGCACGACTGGTACACCAGTGGCAAACCGTATCGTGAGCTGGATCTTATTGATGGCCAGCCCAATCCCGTCTTCCGGCGTTGGCTCGATCATCCAGCCTACGACCGCTATTGGCAGAGCATGATTCCGTATGGGGAAGAGTTCGCCAGCATCGACATTCCGGTGCTGCATGTCAGCGGCTACTTCGATGGCTGCCTGCTCAGCACGCTTTACTACTTCGATGCGCTCGAACGCTATCGCCCGAACCGCGAGCAATATCTGGTCGTCGGCCCTTACGATCACTTCGGCAGCCAGGCGCAGCCAGCGGATGTCGTGCAGGGCTATGCCATCGATCCGGTGGCGCGCATCGATATCGGGGCGCTGCGCTATCAGTGGTTCGACTATGTGTTCAAGGCTGCGCCCAAGCCGTCCCTGCTCGAAGACCGCATCAACTTCCAGGTGATGGGCGCCAACGTTTGGCGGCATGCAGCCAGGCTTGCCGATATCGGCGTGCTGCGCCAGCGCTACTACTTCGGTGCCAAGGATGACGCAGGGCGACGTGTGCTGCAGACCAAAGCGCCGGGAAAGCGCGCGCGCATTGTGCAGCAGGTCGACTTCAAGGAGCGCAGCATCAGCGAATCCGCGGGCCCGCCGTTGTCGCTCCAGCGCGAGTTGATCGTCGACAATGCGCTCGTCTTTGCCAGCGATCCGTTCGAGCGGACGACCGAACTCGAAGGCCTCTTTTCTGGCGATCTGCATTTCATCAGCAACCGCAAGGACTTCGATTTCAGTGTCACCGTCTACGAGTTGAGCAAGGCGGGCGAGTATTTCGAATTGAGCTGGTATCTGGGTCGCGCCAGCCATGTGCGCGACCGCAGCCATCGTCACTTGCTCAAACCCGGTCGGCGTCAGCATCTCGCATTCCGCAGCAGTCGGCTGCTCGGCAGACAGATGCAGCCGGGCAGTCGCTTGATCGTTTCGCTCGCGATAAACAAACACCCGGGCGCTCAGATCAACTACGGCAGCGGCAAGGATGTCAGCGATGAATCGATCGAAGATGCCGGCAAACCTTTGCGGATCGAATGGCTGGGCACCAGCCACATCGATATTCCGCTGCGGCACTGATTGCGACCCGCGGATTCGCAGGCACTGATCCGAGCGCAGACCGACACAAAACAGACGGGCCTGAGCACCGCGCGCCTCACTTCCCGGCTTGGGCCGCGAGAAAGCGTTTGCGCTCGACTTCAATCTCCTTGCGCATGGCCATGATGCGGCGCGCGTAGTCGGACAGGGCGCGCTCTTCGGCGGTCACCGGAACGAAGCTGGGCACCGTCAGCGGCTTGCGCGCTTCACTGACGGCAACGAACACCATCAGGCAATGCGTGGTGCGTTCGGCGCTATCGGAAGTCGTATCGCGCGCAGAAACGTTGACCGCGACATGCATGCTGGTGCTGCCGGTGTGGACGACCTGGGCGTGGACCTCCACCAGTTGGCCGATGTGGATCGGACGCTCGAACTGGATGCCACCGACATAGACGGTGACGCAATAGCAGCCCGCCCAGCCGGCAGCGCAGGCATAACCGGCCTGATCGATCCATTTCATGACCGCGCCGCCGTGTACCTTGCCGCCGAAATTGACGTCGGTGGGCTCGGCCAGAAAACGGAAAGTGATTTCGCGTTGGGTACCGGCCATATGCGCCTCTGCGGGTGCGACGACTTGCCGCCCTCTGTCCACAAGACTACCTTCTGCAGGCCCCGGGCATCGGCTGGGTCGCACACGAGAGGCGGTATGAACGTCAAGGTCATGGGCAGCTGTCTGTGTGGCGCGGTCGGTTTCGCGATCAGACTTCCCAGTCTGTGGTGTGCGCATTGCCACTGCAGTATGTGCCAGCGCGCGCACGGCAGCGCCTTCGTTACCTGGGTTGGCGTGCCGACGGCACAGTTCGAGCTGGCGCAAGGTGAGCACTTGCAGTGGTTCGAATCTTCACCGGGTGCCGAGCGCGGCTTCTGCGCGCAGTGCGGGTCGTCGATGTTTTTCCGCTCTGCACGTTGGCCGGGCGAAGTGCATGTGACGTTAAGCAACCTGCTGGCGGCGATCGACCGCGTGCCGCAGGCGCATGTGTTCTACGAAACCCATGTGCCATGGGTGCATCTGGCCGATGCTTTGCCCAGGAAAATCAACACCGAGAGCTGAGCGGCAGCCAGCTGCCTGCGCTGCCGGTATGCTTGCGCTTCCCTCCCTCCGTTGCCATCGCCATGACCTTGAGCATCCGTTGCTTCACCGTTGTTGTTTGCGCCGGCCTGAGCATTTTTTCTGCGTGCGCAGACGCCGACACGCTGTTGTTGGACGCGACCGCGGACACCAGTCTCTATGAAGTACCGGTCGGCAATCCAGAGACCGCGAACAGTCTCGGTGAGCACTTATTTGCCGGACGCATTGCCAGTGGCGAACGCAGGCGCCTGTTGCTCAGGTTCAACCTCGGCGCAATTCCTGCGGGTGCGACGGTGACCAGTGCCCAGTTGTCGCTCAGCCTGACCCGCGATCCGCCCGGTGTACTGCCGGCGGTAAATTTTTCGCTATTTCCGGTGACGGCGAATTGGGGCGAGGGCAGTTCGGATGCAGGCAGCCCTGGCGGCAATGGCATCGCCGCCACCGCCGGCGATCCGACCTGGACCCAGCGTGCATTTCCCAGCAGTGCATGGTCGACCGCGGGCGGTGATATTGCCGCGAGCGCAAGCGCAGTCACTTCGGCCAATGGTTTGGCTCGCTATCAATGGGGGTCGACGTCGACGATGGTCGGTGTGGTGCAATCCTGGGTGGACACACCGTCGAGCAATTTCGGCTGGATGCTGATCGCCGATGAGGCAGCAGGTAATCTGACCGCTCGGCGTTTTGCCAGTCGCGAGGCAGCGGATATCGCGACACGCCCACAATTGCGGATTGAATTCACGCCCGGCGGCGTTGGGCCGCCCCAGCTCGCATCATCGATTCCAATGCTTTCATGGTTGGGCCTGTTCACGATGATGGCGTTGGTCGCGGGTTTCGCGGGCTGGAAGATCCAAACTGGGAAAAGTACGCAGCGCTGAGTTTTCAGCGCTGGCGCAAGTTGCCGGGCATAATCACCCCTTAGAGGCCAACTCAATGGACCGTCGCCAGCCGTTTAGTCGGAGTGCATGCAACGGGCAGAGAGCGGCGCCTTGCCAACAGGACTGCCAGACAGGATTGCATGGGTGCATTCGCATATCAGGCGCTAGACGCTGAGGGCCGCACCCAGACCGGAGTGCTGCAAGCCGATACGGCCCGCGCGGCGCGTGCGGCGTTGCGCGACAAAGGTCTTAGCCCGCTGGACGTGACTCCGGCGTCGGAGGCCACACACGGCAATTCGATTCCGGGTCTGGGCCGTCGCGGGCTCTCGGCCAGCCAACTCGTTGTCTTGACGCAGCAGCTATCGACGTTGATCCGCGCCGGATTGCCGATCGATGAGGCACTGGCTGCGCTTGCCGACGAGGCCAGCGATCAGCGTCTGCGCGCGATCGTTGCGGCGTTGCGATCGCGGGTCATGGAGGGCCGGACACTGGCATCAAGCATGGCCGAGTTTCCGCAGAGTTTTCCGGAAATTGTTTGCGCCACGGTGCAGGCCGGAGAACATAGCGGCGAGCTGGCCGATGCACTGGAACGGCTCGCTGATTATGCGGAGTCGCGCGACAATCTCAATCGCGAGTTGATTTCGGCTTTCGCCTATCCCATTCTGCTGCTGGCCGTCGCCACTGCGGTAGTCGCCGGCCTGATGATCAGTGTGGTGCCGCGCGTGGTCGATGTATTCAACAATCTGGGCGCGCAGCTGCCGTGGTTGACTCGCCTGCTGATCGCGATCAGCGCGTTTCTTTCCAGCTAAGGCTGGCTGCTGATGCTGGCGCTTGTGGTGGGCGTGATCGCCTGGCGCCTGATGTTACGCAATGCGCAGATGCGCCATCGCCTCGATGCATTCTGGTTACGCCTGCCGCTGCTCGGTCGCGTCGTGCGCGCGGCGGAGACCGCGCGGGTGACGCGCACGTTGGCGGTGCTGACCGGCGCCGGTGTTCCGGTGCTTGAATCGCTGCGCCTCGCCGCACAGACGCTGAAGCGGCTGCCACTACAGGAAGCGATGCGCCGCGCCGCGCAGCGTGTGCGTGAGGGCACCGCGATTGCGCGTGCGTTGAGCGAAACACGGGCGTTTCCACCAGTGGCTTTGCGGCTGATCTCAAGCGGCGAGCGCAGCGGACGACTGGCCGAGATGTTCGAGGCTGCGGCCGTGCAACAGGCGCGTGAGGTGAAGAGCGCGCTGGATCTGTTGCGTGCCGTGCTGGCACCGTTGATCATTCTGTTTGTCGGCGCGCTGGTGCTGGCCATCGTGCTGGCCATCCTGTTACCGATATTTGAACTGAACACATTGATCGGCGCGACATGATTCGCTTCGATCAGGTCGGCAAGCGCTACCCGAATGGGCACGACGGACTCGGCCTGCTGAGTTTTCATGTCGCCCCTGGCGAAATGGTATTCGTCACCGGACACAGCGGTGCTGGCAAGACCACACTGATCAAGTTGTTGGCGGTGTTGGAGCAGCCCACCCGCGGCCAGATCCACGTTGCCGGCACGGCACTGGGCGCAGCCGGCAACGCGGCGATCGCGCGCCATCGACAACGACTGGGACTGGTCTTTCAGGATTACCGATTGCTGCGTGATCGCAGCGTTTTCGACAACGTGGCGTTGCCGTTGATCATCGAGGGCCATGCCCAGGACGAAATCAGTCGCCGTGTGCGCGCTGCCTTGCACCAGGTGGGTTTGCACGGGCGTGAAGACAGTTTGCCGGACACGCTTTCCGGAGGCGAGCAGCAACGCGTCGGCATCGCCCGCGCCGTAGTCCATCGCCCGCATTTGATTGTCGCCGACGAACCCACCGGTAACCTCGATCCGCAACTGGCCACTGAAATCATGCAGCTGTTCGTGGCGCTGTCGCAGACCGGTACCACGGTGCTGGTGGCCAGTCACGACCTGCATCTGATACAGCGCATGAAGAAGCGCGTATTGGTGCTGGATCGCGGCGCGTTGATCGACGATTACCGGCCCGAGGCGCGCACATGAACCGACGCGTCGCGGCGGCGTCGGATAAGTCCAACACGGACGCGGCACCGCGCGCGGCCTCGGCCGAACGCCATGCGGTGCCGCGCGTCGGCCTGCGCCAATGGCTGTTGTTGCATCGTCGTGCTTTGGCGGATGCGCTATCGCGACTGACTGCGCGCAAGTTGGCGTCGATCATGGGGCTGCTGCTGGCCGGCTTGGCCATGGCGTTGCCACTGACGCTGGCGACCTTGAGCCGCAATCTCGATCGGCTGGTCGGCGGGCTGCGCAGCAGCGGTGAGATCGCCGTATTTCTGCAGCCGGGGCTGGACGCCACAGATGCGAAAAAGCAAGCCACGGCGCTGCGCGAACGCGCGGATGTAGCCATTGTGGAGCTGCGCACACCGGCGCAGGGGTTGCTGGAGCTGCAGTCGATTCCCGGCCTCGACGAGGCCATTGCCGCGGCTGGCGCCAACCCGCTGCCCTACCTGTTGCTGGTGCGCCCGGCTGATGAACACAACGCGTCGCAGCTGGCCGATTTGCTCGCCACCATGCCTGGGGTCGATCAGGTACAGCACGATCGGCAATGGCGCGACCGATTGCAACGTATGCTCGACCTGCTGCATCGTCTGGCACTCGCCAGCTTCGTGTTGTTCGGACTTGCTGCATTGCTGGTGATTGCCAACCATGTGCGTCTGGAAGTGGAAATGCGTCGCGAGGAAATTGGCATCATCAAGCTGCTCGGTGCCAGCGATGGGTTTGTGCGGAGGCCGTTTATCTGGTCCGGCTTCTGGCTTGGCAGCTGCAGCGCGCTGCTCGCCATTGTGATCACGCAACTGCTGCGCGGCTACTTCGCGGCGCCAGTACAGTCTCTGGCCGCGAGCTACGAATCGGACTTCACGGTGCACGGCCCGGATGCTGCGATGATGTTGACAACGCTGGCTTGCGGAGTTCTGCTAGGCTCGTTTGGCGCCTATGTGGCGTCATCACTGCAATTGGCACATCACCGCGCTTCCTGATTACGATATGACCGCCGTCCTGACCTCCCACATCTCCAGTGACAACCCACGCGTGCTGGTCGTCGATGGGTCGAAAGTGGCGCGCAAAATGATCGAACAGGTACTTCGGGCCGAGCTGCCGAACGCGACGGTCAGCTCGTGCGAGACCGGTGCCGAGGCCAAGTCCGAGATGGAATCCGGTATCGTCGATCTGGTAACAACGGCCCTGTATCTGCCCGATATGGACGGGCTCGTTCTGGCCCGCCATGTGCGCGAGCATTCACCGCAGGCGTATATCCCGATCATCGTGGTCTCCGGATCGGTCAACGAACGGCTGGAGAACCGCGCCCTGTCGGACGATGTCACCGACTATTTCGACAAGTCACTCGGGTTCCACGCGCTTGCCACTTTTATTCGCGGCTATGTCAGCGAACAAGAACGCGCAACCGGCACGGTGCTGTATGTCGAGGACAGCCGCGTGGTTGCTTTGGCGACGCGCCGCATGCTGGAAAAATACGGTCTCAACGTGGTCCACGTCACCAGCGTCGAGGATGCACTGGCGTTGCTGGATACCGCCAAGGCACAGGGTTTGGGCGCTGGCGCCGACATCGTGTTGACCGATGTCTATCTCAAGGGCGGGTTGACCGGCAAGGAGCTGCTGGAGATGTTGCGCGGCCAGTATGGCTTCACGCGCGGCCAGTTGCCGATCCTGGTGATGACCGCCGACGACAACCCGAAGAACCAGACTGCACTGATTCGCGCTGGTGCCAACGATCTGGTCAACAAACCCGTTGAAGAAAAAATCCTGATCACCAAGCTGATGTTTCAGCTGCGCGTTTCCAGGCACGCGCGCGAACAGCTCGCGGTGCATTGAGCGCCACGCGTCGTTTTGCCAGGCATGATCGAAGACCGCGTCAAACTGCATCCGTCCTGGAAAGACCGGCTGGCCTTGCAGTTTGCGTCCGAGCGTATGCAGGCGTTGCGTGCGTTTCTGCTCGACGAGAAGGCCCACGGCAAGCGCATCTTTCCGCCCGGCGCGCAAATCTTCTCCGCGCTTGATCACACCCCGTTCGATGCAGTGAAAGTGGTGATCCTGGGCCAGGACCCTTATCACGGCCCGGGACAGGCGCATGGCCTGTGTTTTTCCGTCCCAGCAGGCGTTGTGTCACCCCCGTCGCTACGAAATATCTTCGTCGAGATTGAGCGGGATCTGGGGTTTCCCAGACCGCGCCATGGCTGCCTGCTGCATTGGGCCGATCAGGGCGTGTTGTTGCTCAATGCGGTGCTGACTGTGGAAAGCGGGCTGCCTGCTTCGCATCAGGGCAAGGGTTGGGAGGAGTTCACCGATGCCATCGTTGCCCTGCTCAATGCTGAGCGCGAGGGAGTTGTGTTCATGCTCTGGGGCAGTCATGCGCAGGCCAAGGGCCGACTGATCGATGCCCGGCGCCACAAGGTGCTCAAGGCGCCGCATCCCTCGCCATTGTCGGCGCACCGCGGGTTCATCGGCTGCGGGCATTTCTCGGCAGCCAACAGCTACTTGCAGGAACGCAACGGTACTTCGATTGATTGGTCGCTTCCGCTTTTGTAGCGGGAAGCGCTCCGCTGCCGTTGCACTTCGTCAGTTTGCGCGAAAAGCAGCAACGCGTGTGACCAACTGGAATTCAAAAGGACAAACGCTTCCGCGCCATTCCCCAACCCATTGTGTCCCTGTGTTAGCCTTGAATTCTCTTGTTGGAAGGCCATGCCGAATGTCTTCCCAGGGGGAGTAGCTCCCGGCATTCCGTATCAATGCAGTCCGTATTGATCCAGAAGGTCGATCGCAGGGTCGTCAACACGGCGCGCCTCATGACGAGGATCGCCCGGTCCTGTGGGCAATGAATCCCTTCATTGCGGGCGAGACCCTGTCGCCCTGGGCGACGGTCTCGTTTGCTTCATTGAGGCCTGCCACGTGCGACGCGGCGGGCCTTTTTTTATGCCCGCAAGCGCCTCGGCTCTGATGCCTTTTGAAGGGAGCTGCAATGGAAACGCTTGGCCAGTGGTGGATGTGGTTAGGATTCTTCGTGTTCGTGGTGATCGCCGTGGTCGTCGACTTGGTGGTGCTGCGTTCGCAAGGCGCGCACAAGGTCTCAGTCAAGGAGGCGACGGTCTGGTCGCTGGTGTGGGTGGCACTGGCACTGCTGTTCTGTGCCGGGTTCTGGTTTTATCTGGATGGCAGCGCCGGCCGCGCCGTGGCCAATGAATCGGCAACGCAGTTCCTGACTGGCTATCTGATCGAGAAAAGCTTGTCGGTCGACAACATCTTCGTGTTTTTGATGCTGTTTACCTACTTCGCGGTGCCGCTGGAATTCCAAAAACGCGTGTTGATCGTCGGCGTGATCGGCGCCATCGTTCTGCGCGCCGTGATGATATTGCTGGGCGCGGTGCTGATCGCGAAATTTCATTGGATGTTGTACCTGTTCGGATTGTTCTTGTTGATCACTGGCATCAAGATGCTGTTGTTCGCCGATGCCTCGCCCGATCTGGAGAAGAATCTCGTTCTGCGCTGGATGCGCTCGCATCTGCGTATTACACCGCGGTTTCATGACGAAAAATTCGTGATACTGCAGGAAGGCAAACGCTGGTACACACCGCTGTTTGCAGTCGTCGTGCTGATCGCTGTCACCGACATCATCTTCGCGGTCGATTCAATCCCGGCGATCTACGCGATCACGGAAGACCCGTTCATTGTGATGACTGCCAATATCTTCGCGATCCTGGGTCTGCGCGCGCTGTATTTTTTGCTGGCTGACATGAAGGAACGCTTCCACCTGCTGACCTATGGCCTGGCACTGGTACTGATCTTTGTCGGCACCAAGATGCTGGTGGTGGAGTGGATCAAAGTGCCGGCGCTTTTATCGTTGGGGATCGTTGGCGCCATCCTCGCAACCAGCATAGTGATCAGCGTGATGTGGCCGCCGGCAGTGACAACGGCGCACGCGGAGCCCCATAAAAATCGCAATTAGATGATTCAGATCAACCGGATACGACTCTGGCTGCCGTTAGCAGGGTAAATGGCCGGTTGCTGACATGCATGCCTGCTACTGGTGCGGCGCGAGCGACGCCGCCCCGGAACGGCTCAGGGCGCTAGCGCACCGACCGCTGCGCGCGCCGCCGGCATGCTTGCATGCACAGGGTGGGCAGCATCCGGCCACCGGCGGGGAACGCCAGGGTTCCCGCGCCGCCGGCCTTAAACGATTGATCCATAAAGATTTGTATTTGGGAACTTAGGCCACACTTAGCACTCTTACTACGCGACTGCTAACATTCACGCCTCAAGGGGGAGTTTGATGACTACCGCTTCGATCACCACCGTACCCATGATCACCGTACCCATGACCACGCTAGCGATGACCAATAATCTGCCGATCCCAAGTGCGCTCGGCTCACTTGATGCCTACATCACCGCGGTCAACCGCGTGCCTATGCTGACGCCCGAGGAAGAGCGCGGCCTGGGCTGGAAAGTGCGCGAAGACAACGATCTGGATTCGGCCAAGCGGCTGATCATGTCGCATTTGCGCTTCGTGGTGCATGTTGCGCGTGGCTACCAGGGCTATGGCCTGGGCATGGGCGACTTGATCCAGGAAGGCAACATCGGCCTGATGAAGGCGGTAAAGCGTTTCGATCCGACCATGGGCGTGCGCCTGGTCAGCTTCGCCGTGCACTGGATCAAGGCCGAGATGCACGAGTTCATTTTGAAGAACTGGCGAATCGTCAAAGTGGCTACCACCAAAGCGCAACGCAAGCTGTTCTTCAACCTGCGTAAATCCAAGAAGCGCCTGGGCTGGATGAACCACGAAGAGGTCTTGACGGTCGCCCGTGAGCTCAAGGTCGATCCGTCTGACGTGCGCGAAATGGAAGCGCGCCTCAACGGCCGCGACATGGCCTTCGACCAGCCCACCGATAGCGACGACGACGACAAGCCGGCACCGGTTGCTTTCCTCGTCGATCACAGCGCCAGCCCGTACGAGATGCTGGAGAGCGATGATGAAGATAGCCATCAGCTCGATGCGCTGCGCGAAGGACTGGAGCAGCTGGACAAGCGTTCGCGTGACATCGTGCAGCGCCGCTGGATCGCAGAGAACAAGGCTACGTTGCAGGAATTGGCCGACGAGTACGGCGTTTCAGCCGAACGTATCCGCCAGCTAGAAGCCAACGCGTTCAAGAAGATCAAGGCGTTGTTGGTGGCGTAACTTTCATGCAGCGGGACGCAGTACCCCGCGCCATGAACGCCTCGAATGATGCCTGATCTGTCGTCGACGTAGCCGCCGCGCGTTCGTCCGGTCGCGTTCCTGCGATATCAAAGCGACCGTCCTTACCCTCGAACATAAGGGAGGGAGCAGAGCTGGGCATGGCCGTTTCTTTCTTTAAAGTGGGCAATCAGCGCAGCAGTGGCTCACGCCATGCCCGTAGGCTTCGCGGTTACAGCGCATCGAGCGGCAGCACCTGCTGCTGCGGCTCAATGCGCGACTCGCCGGCAAAGATGCGCTTGAACTCGGCGCGGCTGACCGACACGTAACGATCATTGCCACCGATTTCAACCTGCGCCCCTTGTTGCACGGCACGACCGTGTTCGTCCACACGCACCACCATGGTCGCCTTGCGACCGGTGTGGCAGATTGTTTTGATCTCGGAAAATGAATCCGCCCAGGCCAGCAGATACTGCGAGCCTTCGAACAGCTCGCCCTGAAAATCGGTGCGCAGCCCGTAGGCCAGTGTCGGCACGTCAAGCTTGTCGACCACATCGGTCAACTGCCAGACCTGCGCCTTGCTGAGAAACTGCGCCTCGTCCACCAACAGACAATGCAACGCGCCATACTCGGCGATGTCGTCGCGCAGAAGATTGAACAGGTCATCGCCGCGCTCGAAGATCCGCGCCCGCGCTTTCAGTCCGATCCGCGATTGCACCACACCCACGCCGTAGCGGTCATCGAGCCTGGGCGTCAAAATCAACGTTCGCATGCCGCGCTCGTGATAATTGTGCGCGCTTTGCAAGAGCGTGGTGGTTTTGCCGGCATTCATTGCCGAATAATAGAAATAGAGTTTGGCCATGGGCGTCGGCTAGGTGTCCAGTCCGTCAGCGTAGCGCAACCTGCTCGCGTGGGAGCGGCTTCAGCCGCGATTCTCAACGCAGCGGATTCGGATGCAATCGCAGCTGAAGCCGCTCCCACATGAAGCCGTTAGAATGCGCGGCCATTCGTCGTACTGAGACACTGTGAGCCTCAATCCCGCCCAGCGTCAGGCCGTCGCCGAGATTTCCAAGCCCTTGTTGGTGTTGGCCGGCGCCGGCTCAGGCAAGACTCGAGTGATCATCGAGAAAATCGCCCATCTGCTCAGGAGCGGTTACCAGGCCGAGCACATTTTCGCGATCACGTTTACCAACAAGGCGGCGCGGGAAATGCGTGAGCGCGTGGCCAAGCTGGTGTCGCGCGAGGCGGCCGAGCCGCTGACCGTGTGCACCTTCCATGCACTCGGGCTGAAGCTATTGCAGATCGAGCACGCCACCGCCGGGTTGCGCCGCGGGTTCTCGGTTTTGGACGCCGACGATGCGCTGAATCTGTTCAAGGAGCTTGCCCCCAAGGGCATCAAGAACGATGCGCTGTTCGCGCTGTGCAACCTTGTGGGCAAGGCCAAGGATGACGGCCTTGCACCCGATGAGGCGATTGCCGCGGCGCGCAGTCCGCGCGAAATGGAAGCGGCGGAAATCTACGCTGCCTACCAACGCCGACTCGGCAATTTCAACGCGGTCGACTTCGATGATCTGATCTATCTGCCGGCGCGACTGCTGGAGCGTGACGCCGAAATGCGTGCACGCTGGCAGGGGCGCATCCGCTACTTGCTGATGGACGAATACCAGGACACCAATCGCGCTCAGTACCGCATGGTGCGACATCTGGTAGGGCCGCGCGGAGCCTTCACCGCGGTCGGCGACGACGATCAGTCAATCTATTCATGGCGCGGCGCCAACCCGGAAAACCTAAACGATCTGGCGCGCGATTTTCCGACGCTGACGGTGGTGAAGTTGGAACAGAACTACCGCTGCAGCAGCCGCATTCTGCGCGCCGCCAACGCATTGATCGCCAATAATCCGCATCTGTTTGAAAAGAAACTGTGGAGTGCGCATGCCGATGGCGCGCCGATCCGGGTAACCGCGTGTCGTGACGAAGAGCACGAAGCCGAGCGCGTGGCCGCAGCGATTGCGCACCGGCAAGCGCAGACCAAGTCACGCTGGCACGATTTCGCCATTCTCTATCGCGGCAACCATCAGGCACGCGCGCTGGAGAAGGCGCTGCGCGTGTTGAACGTTCCGTATCATGTCAGCGGCGGCACGGCGTTTTTTGAGCGTACCGAAATCAAGGATGTGCTGGCCTATCTGCGCCTGCTGTGCAACCCGGACGACGACGCCGCATTTCTGCGCGCCGTGCAGACCCCCAAGCGCGAGATCGGCACCACCACGCTGGAAAAGTTGGCGTTGCTCGCCGGTAGCAAACACATCAGCATGCTGCGCGCCGCGGAAAGCATCGATGTGCAAAAGCAGCTGGCCTCAAGGCCAGGTGCCGCGTTGATGCAGTTCGCCGATCAACTCGAGCGTTGGCGCAAGGCTGCGCAGACACTCAATGCCGGCGACCTGGTCGCGCGCATCGTCGATGAATCCGGCTACGAATTGCACGTGCAGGCCACGGTGAAGGAACCATCAGCCGTCGCCTATCGCAAAGAAAACCTGCAGGAATTAGCCCAGTGGATGCGCGACAACGCCAAGGGTCGCGACGCTCTGGCTGACTTGCAAGCACAGCTTGCACTGCTCTCGTACAGCGAACGCGATGAACCGGGTAACGCAGTGCGGCTATCGACCCTGCATGCAGCCAAGGGGCTGGAGTTCGCCCATGTCTGGCTGGTTGGTCTGGAAGACGGCACGTTGCCGCACGAGGGTGGCATCAAGGAAGGCCGGCTTGAGGAAGAGCGTCGATTGATGTACGTCGCCATCACCCGTGCCAAGGAAACCCTGACCATCAGCTACGCCGAACACAAAAGAAAATTTGGCGACATCGAACGTCAGAAGCCAAGTCGCTTCATTGACGAGCTCCCCGCCGAAGAAATCGAACGCGAAGGCGACGACCCGGAGCGAGACGCCGAACAACGACGCGAGCGCGCTGGTTCGCATATTGCGCAATTGGCGGCATTGCTGGGCAAGAAGTAAGTCAGAAGCGCAGCAGCGACTGGCATAACGGGGCGTCC
>JANMSL010000630.1:0-17396 GCA_031389245.1 Lysobacterales bacterium
GTACCAGATCGTCAAGAGGCTCGATCAACAATCCCCAACGTCAGTACTTCGAAGCCCTCAGCCGTCACCGCAATCGTATGTTCCCACTGCGCACTCAGCGACCGGTCTTTGGTCACCACGGTCCAGCCGTCGGGCATCAGACGCGTATGACGAGCGCCGGCATTGATCATTGGCTCGATGGTGAAAGTCATGCCGAGTTCCAGACGCGGCCCAGTCCCCGGCTGGCCGTAGTGCAGCACCTGCGGATCTTCGTGATAGATCTGGCCGATGCCGTGGCCGCAGTATTCGCGCACCACCGAAAAGCGATTGCCTTCGGCAAATTGCTGGATGGCATGACCAATATCACCCAACGTCGCGCCGGGACGCACGCTGCGGATGCCTTTCCACATCGACTCAAAGGTCGTATCGACCAGTCGCTTGGCTAACACCGATGGTGTTCCAGCGTAGTACATGCGGCTGGTGTCGCCGTGCCAACCGTCCTTGATGACGGTGACGTCGATGTTGACGATATCCCCGTCTTTCAGGATTTTTGCCGGGCTCGGAATTCCGTGGCAGATGACATTGTTGACCGAGGTACAGATGGTCTTGGGAAAGCCCTTGTAGCCAACGTTGGCTGGAATCGCCCTTTGTACGTCCACGATATAGTCGTGGCAGATCTTGTCCAGCGCCTCGGTGCTGACGCCCGGTTTTACGTACGGCCCGATGATGTCGAGCACATCCGCAGCCAGGCGCCCGGCCTGGCGCATTTTTTCTATGTCCGCGGCGGACTTGATAGAGATTTTCATCGGCGCAGTTTAACCGACGGACGTAGCAGCGGCGTGAGCCGCGATTCTTGGCAATGGCGTGGCGTTAGGGAACCTCCGAACAAGTTCGGAGCCTGGATAGTCCCCTGAGTCAGGGGGCGAAAAACTGCAGGTTGACCAGCTGCGCTGTTGAAAGCGACCAGCTCCGCTGTTGAAAACGACCGGCTCCGCTGTTGAAAACCAGGGGGTGGCAAACGATAAGCTGTACAGCGAAGACGAAGTGGTGACTAATTCAGACCTTCCTTAGGAATCGCGGCTTACGCCGCTCCTACATGATCTCAATCTCCGACTTGCCCCACCTTCCCCGCCCCGCTATGATTCCGCTGCTTTTTCGGGCGCTTTGCCCGGCAGGCAGGCGATGTCGCCAATCCACACACGATTCGCAACCCGATCCTGGGGTGCCGATCCGCTCAGGCCCAGGCCTGCGCAGACCGGTCAGGATCAGGGAATCGTGGAGGCCCAACCCCGAAGCGCGTTACGCACACCCACGGGTTACCCACGCCCAAGCGGTCGCGCTTCACCGTTCAGGAGTTTCATCATGTCTCAAGTCACTATGCGCCAAATGCTGGAAGCCGGCGTTCACTTCGGCCACCAGACGCGCTATTGGAATCCCCGCATGGCACCGTACATCTTCGGTGCGCGCGGCAAGATCCACATTATCAACCTCGAAAAAACCATGCCGCTGTTCACCGACGCGATGAACTTCCTGTCGGGTATGGCGCAGCGTCGCGGCACCGTGTTGTTTGTCGGCACCAAGCGCTCGGCACGTGATGCAATGAAAGATGAAGCCACGCGCTGCGGCATGCCGTTTATCGCGCACCGCTGGCTTGGCGGCATGCTGACCAACTTCCGCACGGTCAAGCAGTCGGTGGCACGCCTCAAGGAAATCGAGGCAATGTCCAACGACGGCCGCTTCGAGAAGCTGGTCAAGCACGAAGTACTGCAGCTCAAGCGCGAGCAGGAAAAACTCGAGCGTTCGCTCGGCGGCATCAAGAACATGCCGGCGCTGCCGGACGCATTGTTTATCATCGACGTAGGCCACGAAGAAATTGCGATCAAGGAAGCCAAGACTCTGGGCATCCCGGTGGTCGCCGTGGTCGATACCAATTACGACCCGAAGCTGGTGGATTATGTGATTCCGGGCAATGACGACGCAATCCGCGCCGTGCAGTTGTATGCCCGCGCCGCCGCTGATGCAGTGTTGGAAGGCAAAGCTGCTGCGCCGATTACCGCTGCCCAGGTCAAGGACGAGTTCGTGGAACTGGATGCCGAAGGCAATCCGATTTCCGCGCCACGCGCTGCGCGTCCACGTGAGGACGACAAGCGTCGCCCGAACACCAAGCCGGGTGCGCCGCGCCGTGACAACGACCGCAAGCCGGGCGGACCGGGCGCGCCACGCCGTGACAACGATCGCCGGCCAGCACCGAGCACGCAGTTCCGTGGTGCGGGCGCAGGCGCGGGTCCGCGAGCCGCAACGAACACGGGCGCGAGTGAAGCGCCTGCGGCAGCTCCGGCCGCGAGCGATGCCGGCAGCGCCGACGCAGCCGAGTAACGCTCACCTTGTGCGGGCGCAGCGATGCGCCCGCACAACGTAATCGATCGCGACAGGTAATGCGCATCACAAAATCTGCGTCGCCAGTCTTTAGATACAAAATGTGCGGCACGAAATATGCGACACCCATGCCGCAACACGAATGCCGAAAATCTAATGAGGTCAAAATGGAAATCACCGCTTCCCTGGTGAAGGAACTGCGCGAGCGCTCCGGCGCCGGCATGATGGAATGCAAGAAGGCTTTGACCGAGACCCAGGGCGACGTCGAAATCGCAATGGAAAACCTGCGCAAGTCCGGCCTCGCCAAGGCCGACAAGAAGGCGGGCCGCGTCGCCGCCGAAGGCCGTATCGCATTGGCCCATGACGGCAGCAAGGCAGTTATTGTCGAGATCAACTCGGAGACCGATTTCGTCGCCAAGGACGATAGCTTCATCGCGTTCACCAAGTCGGTCGCCGCCACCGCGTTGTCTTCTGGCGCAGCCGATATCGAAACGCTGAAGTCGGCGAAGATCGGCGGCGCGACGGTTGAAGAAACCCGTGCCGCGCTGATCGCCAAGGTTGGCGAAAACGTGCAGTTGCGGCGCCTCGCCAAAGTCGATAGCGCGCACCATGTTGCCGGCTATGTGCATGCCGGGCGCATCGGCGTGCTGGTCGAACTCAAGGGCGGCGACGCTGAGCTGGCCAAGGGCATCGCCATGCACATCGCCGCGTTGAACCCGCCGTACATCAAGGCAGCAGATGTGCCGGCAGAGTTTGTCGCCAAGGAGAAGGAAATCGAGCTGGCCAAGATGAGCGACAAGGACAAGTCCAAGCCGCCCGAAATCCTGGAGAAGATCATCAGTGGCAAGATTGCCAAGATTGTCAACGAAGTGACCTTGACCGGCCAGGCCTATGCACTGAACACCGATCAGACGGTCGAAGCCGTGCTGAAAGCCGCGAATGCCGAAGTGCTCAGCTTCCACCGCCTTGCAGTTGGCGAGGGCATTGAAAAGGTGGTCGAGGATTACGCCGCAGAAGTGATGAAGCAAGCAGGACTTACTCGAGCGCCAGAAGAATTGGAAAAGCCACCGGCCTGAACAAAATAAGGGAGCCTAGTCGCTCCCTTTTTTTTGATCGATGCCGGCCCTGCCGGATTTTTGCATCGTGATGGATCACGTTGCGCTGCCCAAGGAGCACTCATGAACACACCAAGATATCGCCGCATCCTGCTCAAACTCAGCGGCGAAGCCTTGATGGGCAAAGAGAACTACGGCATCGATCCAGCGGTGCTGGGCGGGCTGGCGGACGAAGTGATTGAGATCGCACGCGTCGGTATCCAGGTCGGTGTGGTGATTGGCGGTGGCAACATCTTTCGTGGCGCCGGCCTCGCGGCCGCCGGCATGGACCGCGTCACTGGCGACCACATGGGCATGCTGGCCACGGTGATGAACTGCCTGGCGATGCAGGACGCGATCGAGAAGCGCGGCATGGTGGCGCGCACCATGAGCGCGATCAAGATCAACGAAGTGTGCGAGGACTATATCCGCCGCCGCGCCATCCGCCATCTTGAGAAGGGCCGCATCGTGTTGTTTGGTGCAGGTACCGGCAACCCGTTTTTCACCACCGATTCGGCAGCGGCGCTGCGCGCCGTTGAAGTCGGCGCTGACCTGCTGCTCAAGGCGACAAAAGTGGATGGGGTGTACAGCGCCGACCCGAAGAAGGATGCAACCGCCACGCGCTACGAGCAACTCAGCTACGAAGAGGTGATCCAGCGCAATCTCGGCGTGATGGACACCGCTGCGATCGCGTTCTGCCGCGACCACAAGATGCCAATGCGCATCTACAACATGACCGGACGCGGCGACCTGATGCGCATCATGCTCGGCGAGCAGATCGGCACCCTCGTCGGCGGTTGAGTTTGGCAGCCGCAATCTCAGACGCGACGGCCTCGTCCCAGCGGCCCGCGGCTACGAACGACTTACTGCCCGAAGATCGATCGCAACCAGAACGCGCAGCCAGCGGCCGCTCGCACACCGCTATACTCCGCACTCCACTTCCAGATTCCGAGTCCCGGCCATGATCAATCCCATCAAGACCGACGCCGAAATGCGTATGACCAAGAGCATCGATGCGCTCAAGCACGATCTCTCCAAGCTGCGCACCGGTCGCGCCACTACCAGCCTGGTCGATCACCTCAAGATCAATTACTACGGCTCCGAGGTACCGCTGACCCAAGTCGCCACAATCGCCGTGGTCGATGCACGCTCGCTGGTCATCACCCCCTGGGAAAAGAGCATGGTGCAGCCGATCGAGAAAGCGATCATGTCTTCGGATCTGGGGCTCAATCCGACCACCGCCGGCGTGGTCATTCGCATCAACCTGCCCCCGCTGACCGAACAGCGCCGCAAGGAACTTGCCAAGCACGTGCACCATGAAGGCGAGACCGCCAAGGTCGCCGTGCGCAACATCCGTCGCGATGCCATGCAGCACGTCAAGGATTTGCTCAAAGACAAGAAAATCTCCGAAGACGAAGAGCGCAAGGCGGAGCTGGATATCCAGAAGCTCACCGACAAACACATCGCCGACGTTGACGTCGTGGTCCGCGACAAGGAAAAGGAACTGATGTCGATGTAGAGCGCGAGCACTCGCCCTCGTTGACCAGTATCTCCCTCAACAGTGACTATTATCGACCCGGCCATCGCCGTACAGCGGCTGCCCAAGCACATCGCCATTGTCATGGACGGCAATGGTCGCTGGGCCGAGGCGCGGCATCGTCCGCGAACGTTTGGCCACCATGCCGGAGTGCAGGCAGTCCGCCAAGTAGTAGAGGCCTGCATCCGACGCAGCGTGCCGGTACTTACCCTGTTCGCGTTTTCCAGCGAAAACTGGAAGCGACCGATATCCGAGGTCAGCGCCCTGATGGACTTGTTCATGCGCGCTATGGATCGGGAAGTGGATACCTTGCACAGCAACGGCGTGCGCCTGAATTTTATCGGCGATCGCTCTGCGTTTCAGCCGGAGCTGGCCGAACGCATGACCCGGGTGGAACTGCGCACGGCCGGAAATGCGCGGCTGATGTTGAATGTTGCGGCCAACTATGGCGGACGTTGGGACATCGCACGCGCAGCCAGAGCACTGACCGAGCGCGTACAGCGTGGCGAAATCACCCTACAGCAAATTGACGAAGCCGCGATCCAAGCCGAAATCGCGTTGAACGAACTACCCGAGCTCGATCTTTTCATCCGCACCGGCGGGGAACAACGAGTCAGCAATTTCCTTCTGTGGCAACTGGCCTACGCCGAACTATGGTTCACCGACGTGCTGTGGCCGGATTTCGACGCGGCCTGTCTGGACCTGGCGCTGCACGCGTTCGCGCGTCGTGAACGGCGTTTTGGCCATACCGCCGCACAGATCAGGAACGCGTCTTGAGCGCATCGGCGCCGGCCAGCGGTCTACGCCAGCGCGTGCTGACCGCGATCATCCTCGCGCCGCTTGGCATTGCTGCAGTACTGCTGCTGCCGACGGCGGCATTCGCCCTGATGATGGGCGCTTTATTCAGCATCGGATTTTGGGAATGGGCGCGGCTCGCGGGCTGCACTACTGCTCCTATGCGCATGGGTTTTGCCGCTCTGGGCGTGGCACTGATGCTGCTGGTGTGGTGGCGCGGTGTCCAGTTGCTTGAACAAGTGGCCGTTGTCGGGGTGATGTTTTGGGCGATTGCGCCGCTCTGGCTCAGATTTTTCGAATTCGCCAGCACGCCCAATCAGCGCTCGATCGCCTTTAAGCTGACAGCGGGTCTGTGCGCGATCGTGCCAGCCTGGGCAGCCGGCACCTATCTACATGGCAGCACCGCGCAAGGCGCGGCCTGGGTGCTGTTCGTCGTGGTGCTGATCTGGTGTGCCGATGTGTTCGCCTACTTTGCCGGCCGTTTTATCGGAGGCCGCAAACTGGCGCCGCGGATCAGCCCGGGCAAGACCTGGGCCGGTGTCTACGGCGGTTTTGTCGGTGCTGCGCTTTATGCGTTGACCTGCGGCCTGGCCATCGGCATCCGCGGCCAGAGTTTGCTTGTCCTTGTTGTGCTCAGCGCGATCACCGTGTCGATGTCAGTGGTGGGCGATTTGTTCGAAAGCTTGCTCAAGCGACACGCAGGTGAGAAAGATTCAGGCCAGCTGTTTCCGGGGCATGGGGGCGTGCTCGACCGCTTCGACAGTCTGTTCGCAGCGCTGCCCGTGTTCACCATCGGCAAAATCATGTGGGGTCTATGAATCGCGTTGCCCTGCTCGGTGCCACTGGCTCGATTGGCACCAGCGCACTGGATGTCATCGCCCGTCACCCGCAGCGTTATCAGGTGCAGGCGCTGGCGGCGCATCGCGATGTCGAAGGGCTGCTCAAACTCTGCGCGCGCTTCAAGCCAAGCCTGGTGGGCATCGCCGATCCGGACTGCGCTGATGCGTTGGCCGCCGGCCTGAAAGCGCATGGTTTGCACGATGCCCAGATACTGGTGGGCCCAGCCGGACTCGAGCAGATTGCTGCCGCCTCGGAAGTAGATACTGTCGTCGCGGCAATTGTGGGCGCGGCCGGCCTATCCAGCACGCTGGCAGCGGCTTGCGCGGGCAAGCGCATCCTGCTTGCCAACAAGGAATCGGTAGTTATCGCAGGGGCGTTGCTGTTTGACGCGCTGGCCGCGCACGGTGGTTGCATCATTCCGCTGGACAGCGAGCACAATGCCGTTTTCCAGTGCCTGCCCCAGGGCTTCGCGCGCGATCCCGATGCACACGGCATCCGTCGCATCGTGCTGACTGCGTCCGGCGGCCCGTTTCGCGGGTTCAGCCGCGAGCAGCTGGCGCGGGTAACGCCGGAACAGGCGGTCAAACATCCACGCTGGCAAATGGGTCGCAAGATATCGGTGGACTCGGCCAGCCTGATGAACAAGGGTCTCGAGGTCATCGAGGCACATTGGTTGTTCGGCCTGCCGGCACAGCGCATCGATGTGTTGGTGCATCCGGAAAGCCTGATCCACTCGCTGGTTGAATACGCCGATGGCTCGCTGTTGGCCCAGCTCGGACCGGCCGACATGCGCACCCCAATTGCCCAGGCGCTGGCCTGGCCCGAACGCATTGACAGCGGCGTGCAACGATTGGATTTGCTCAAAGCTGGGGCACTGCATTTCGAGCCAGTGGATCGGGTCAACTTCCGCTGCCTGGAGTTGGCCTACGAGGCCTTACGTGTCGGGGGCGCGGCGCCCGCAATATTGAACGCCGCCAACGAGGTTGCAGTAGACGCATTTTTAACGGGAGCTCTGTCATTTCTGGGCATAGCCGATGTGATTGAAAGCACACTGGGTGCTGTGGTTCAGTGTGAAGCCTCTACACTGCACGCGCTGTTGGATCTGGATCGGGAAGCACGGCGCGTAGCTGTGCGGGAAATGAAGCGATTGGGAACAGGACATGAGTGAAATCGTCGGTTCAATCTGGTGGTATCTGGTCACCATTGGCGTGTTGGTGACCTTTCACGAGTTCGGGCATTTTTGGGTGGCACGTCGCTGCGGCGTCAAGGTGCTGAAGTTCTCGATTGGGTTTGGCAAATCACTGTGGTCGCGCACCGGTGCCGATGGCACCGTGTACAGCATCGGCGCAATTCCGCTCGGTGGCTATGTATCGATGCTCGACGAACGCGTCGAGGAGGTGCCCTCGGAGCAGCGCCATCTGGCGCACAACAACAAGTCTGCCGGGCAAAAAATAGCCATCGCCGCGGCTGGCCCCGGATTCAATTTTATACTGGCTGTGCTGGCGTTCTGGCTGATGTTCTCGATCGGAAAACCCGACCATCTGCCGGTGCTGGGTCGCGTCGAGGGACTGGCAGCGGAGGCTGGCATCGCGCCAGGGAGTCAAGTCATTGCGGTGGACGGCAAGATCACTACAACTTGGTCGCAGGTTTTCGAGGCGGTCATCGAGAAGGGCATGTATCGGCGCGATGCGGAGCTGCGCGTGCGCGAACCCGATGGCGATGAGCGCTCGATCACTCTGGCTATATCGAACTTGCCGCGGGACATGGAAGACCGGCTGCTGGTGAGCAAGATCGGGCTGCGGCTGCAATCACCCGCCGCCGTAGGGTTGCTGACCGAGGGCGCGCCGGCCGCTCGCGCCGGCATACAAATCGGCGACACCTTGCTCGCCCTCAATGGCCAGGCCGTCGCCGACTTTGAAGATTTCTATCAGAAACTGCAGGCGACCGCTGCCCAGAATCCGCTAGTGAGCGTCCGCATCGGCCGCTCCGGTCGCGAGCTGGATATCGCGGTGACCGCGCAGCGCGTCCCGGACCAGGACGGCACCCTGGTTTTCCGCCTCGGCATCGGGCCGCAGGCGATGGCAACCAACACGCTGCTGAAGTACAACCCCCTGGCCGCACTGCCTGCCGCCGCCAAGGAAACCTGGTCGGCCACGATCAGAACCCTTACTTTCCTGGGCGACATGGTGACCGGAGTGATCTCTCCCAAGCATCTTTCCGGACCCATTACCATTGCCCGGGTCGCCAACGCGGTAGCAAAGGATGGCCTCGCCTGGTTCCTCGGTTTCCTCGGGTTGGTATCGGTCGGCATCGCGATTCTGAATCTTTTGCCGATCCCGATCTTGGACGGCGGGCACATCCTGAGCTACCTTATCGAGTCGCTCAAGGGCAGCCCCCTCAGCGAACGGGTGGAAATGGTGGGCCAATACCTCGGTCTCGGGGCTTTGGCGTGCCTGATCGGCTTGGCTGTGTTCAACGACGTGATGCGTTGACCCAGGCTGCAAGAACAAGAGAAATAGCGGTAACCGGTCACATGGCCGGTGCAAAACAAGCCAATAAGAATCTCGGCGCGGGTGCCGTGAGCCACTCGACACCCACGCCAGCGCGGACGCGAGTTCGTGATCAGTTGAAATATTTTCGGAGTGACTGAATGCGCCGTATTGCTGCCCTGATCCTGTTCGCCGCCATGTATGCCCCGTCGGTGTCGGCATTCGATCCCTTCGTCGTATCGGATATCCGATTGGAAGGGTTGACGCGCGTTCCTGCGGGAACCGTGTTCACCAGTTTCCCGATCGAGAAAGGCGATCGCATCGACCGCCTGCGTGCCTCCGAGGCCGTGCGTGCCCTGTTCAAGACTGGATTCTTCAACGACATCCAGATCTCCAGACAGGGAACCATCCTGGTCGTCACCCTGGTTGAGCGGCCCGCCATCGCCAAGCTCGACTTGGTCGGCAACAAGGACATCAAGACCGAGGATCTGACCAAGGGTCTGCGCGAAATCGGCCTGGCCGAAGGCGAAACCTTCGATCGCCTGCAGCTCGATCGCATCGTCCAGGAGCTGACCCGCCAATACAACAATCGCGGCAAGTACAGCGTATCGATCAAGCCCGAAGTGAAGGAGCTGGATCGCAACCGGGTTGCCATCACCATCGCGATCAAGGAGGGCAAACCGGCCAAGATCCGTCACGTCAATATCGTCGGCAACACGAAATTCGTCGATGAGGACATTCTCGAAGACTTCGAATCCAGCGAGACCGGCTGGCTCAGCTGGTACAGCAAAGACGACCAGTACTCACGCGAAAAACTCTCTGGCGACATGGAGAAACTGGCTTCGTACTATCAGGATCGCGGCTACGTTGATTTCGCAGTCGAATCAACCCAGGTGTCGATCAGCCCAGATCGTCGCAATTTGTTCTTGACGGCAAACGTGCGCGAGGGCGAGATCTACACCTTGTCAGACATCAAACTGACCGGTGATCTGGTGCTTTCGGAAGACGTGATGCGGCGCCTGATCTATGCCAAACCCGGCGAGACCTATTCGCGGCGCAAGTTTGAAAACAGCGCCGACGCAATGACGCGCGTGCTGTCCAACATCGGTTATGCCTTCGCTGAAGTCACGCCGATCCCGCAGATCGACAAGGATAACCGCACCATCGCGATTACCCTGTTGGTCAATCCCGGCAAGCGAGTCTATGTCCGGCGCGTGACCTTTGTCGGCAACGAGCGCACGCAGGATGAAGTGATGCGCCGTGAAATGCGTCAGCTGGAAGGTTCGTGGTTCTCGCAGGCAGCGGTCGATCGCTCCAAGATCCGCCTGCAGCGCCTCGGCTACTTCAAAGACATTACGATTGAAACGCCGCGCGTAACCGGCTCCAACGATCAGGTCGATGTGATCGTCAAGGTGACCGAGCAAAGTGCGGGCAGCTTCCAGTTCGGTGTGGGCTATTCCGAGTTCCAGGGCCTGATCACCACCGTCTCACTGACCCAGCGCAACTTCCTGGGCAGCGGCAACAGTGTCGGTGTGACCGTACAGAACAACAAGTTTACCCAGCGCCTCGACTTCAGCTTCTTCGATCCCTACTTCACGGACGATGGCATCAGCCTCGGCTACCAGCTCAGTTACAGCAAGCAGGACTACAGCAGCAACAGAAATCTGGCGCAGTACACCTCGGACATCGTCTCCGCCGAAGTTTTGGCCGGCATTCCGCTGACAGAAACCGATACGCTTTCAATGTCGCTCGGCATCGATCGCAATCAGTTGACCACCGTGGACGGAAGTACGCCGGTGTCGCTGATCCGTCAGCTCATCGATGAACTCGGACCACGCGCCCTGGGCCCGATCTTCAACACCGACGACGATGGCGATGGCGATCCGGATGACCTGAATGATGACGACGGCATTCCCGGTATCGATCCACTCAGTTTCGGTCCCAACCGGCGCTGGATCGTCAACACCTGGAGCATGTCTGCCGGCTGGGCGCGCGATTCGCGCAACAAGTTCTTCGCCCCGACCAGCGGCTCGTTTCAGCGCATCGGCGCCGAAGTCGCACTGCCGGGCTCGGATTTTGAATACTGGAAACTCAATTACGAGTATGGGCGCTATTTTCCGATCACCAACGGCTGGTCGATTCTTACCCGCGCAGAGCTAGGCTACGGTGATGGCTACCACGGCAACAAGTCACTCCCCTTCTATGAAAACTTCTATGCGGGCGGCGTGCGCTCGGTACGCGGCTTTGAAGACAATACACTCGGCCCTTCCGAGAACATTGGCACCGTCCTCAGCCCGTTTGTCCAGCCGTTGGGCGGATCATTCAAGACCATCGGTTCGGTGGAATTGATTTTCCCTACACCGTTCAGCAAGGTGGACAGCGACACGTCCCAGTTCTCCGCGTTCTTCGATGTTGGCAACGTATTTGTCGATTACAACGCGTTCAAGACCGACGAATTGCGGGCATCCGCCGGACTGTCGTTCAAGTGGCAGGCGCCGGTTGGTCCGATCATCATCAATCTGGTCGCACCGCTGAAAAAGAAGGATGGCGATCGAACCGAATCGATCCAGTTCTCGTTCGGCAACCAGTTCTAACCGGTACAGTCCGAGCAACCGGGACGGTGCAATGCGTGCAAACGGCCGAATCAAGCATGGGCCCAGCAGCATCGGTTTGATGCTGTTGGCCTTGCTGTTGCCGCTGGCAGCATGGTCGCAGACGCAGAAGATCGGTTATGTCGACATGAAGCGCCTGCTGGACAATGCGCCGCAGGTGGCAGCGGGACGACAGCGCATCGAAGCCGAATTTCGCGACCGCGATCAGTTGTTGCAGGCCGAGCAAAAACGGCTGGAGGAACTGGAAGCACGCGAACGACGCGAAGCCGCGGTCATGCCCAAGGCGGCCGCCGACGCGCTGCAGCGTGAGATACAAACCACCAAGCGGAACCTCGAGCGCACGCGCGCGAAGTTGAACGAAGAACTGGTATCACGCAGGGCCGAAGAGCTTAATCGCCGCTGGCCTGAGATCACCGACATCATGATTCAGTATGCTCGCGACAACGGCTACGACCTGTTGCTGCCAGCCCCAGTGCTGTACGCGAGTGCCCGAGTCGACATCACCGACGAATTGTTGGCGCGACTTCGCGCCCAGGCCGCGACCAGCAGGACCCCGTGATGGCGGCTCCAACCGGTTTTCGTCTGCACCAACTGGCAGAACGCTTTGGTCTACAGTTGGTCGGTGATGGCGAGCATTGGATCAACGGCGTTGGCACGCTGTCGCATGCCACGTCGCAGCAAGTCAGCTTCCTGGCCAACCCGCGCTACCGCGGCGAATTGGCGGCAGGCGGTGCCGGCGCCGTCGTATTGGCACAAGCAGATGCGGAGGGCGCAAAGGGAAATCTCCTCATCAGCCGTAATCCCTACGCGGATTTTGCACGGATCGGTCAATGCTTCGAGCACCGCGCAGCGTCAGTACCCGGCATTCACCCCAGTGCTGTGGTAATGGCCGGCGCAGTAGTCGACGCCTCTGCCTGTATCGGACCGCTGTGCGTCATCGATGCCAGCGCACGCATTGAAGCAGGCGCTGAAATCGGACCGGGATGCCTCATTGGAGCCAACTGCGTGGTCGGCGCCCAGTCACGATTGGTCGCGCGTGTCACCCTGGTCGCGCGGGTGCGCTTGGGCCAGCGCGTACTGATACATCCGGGCGCAGTCCTGGGCGCCGATGGCTTTGGACTGGCCATGGACGACGGCCGCTGGCTCAAAGTGCCACAGTTGGGCGGAGTCGTTGTCGGCGACGACTGTGAAATCGGTGCCAATACCACGATTGATCGAGGCGCGATCGAGGACACAGTTCTGCAGGAGGATGTGCGGCTGGACAACCAGATCCAGGTCGGGCACAACGTATTTATTGGTGCGCACACGGCCATCGCCGGCTGTGCCGCCATCGCTGGCAGCGCCCGCATTGGCCGCAACTGCCTGATCGGCGGTGCAGCCGGTATCATTGGGCACATCGACATTGCCGATCGCGTGGTGATCGGGGCCATGAGCCTGGTCACCCACAGTCTGCGCGAGCCCGGAGAGTACTGCTCCGGAACGCCCATTCAGGAAAAGCGCGAGTGGCGCAAAAACGCCGCACGGTTTCGTCGGCTTGACGAACTGGCGCGCAGGATTATTCATTCGGGAACTCCAGGCAATGACCAATAACACGACTGTAGAAGCTGCTGTCGTCCAGCTACCGATCGATGTGCGGCAAATCGCCGCCATCCTTCCCCACCGTTATCCATTCCTCCTGGTGGACCGTGTCATAGAGTTCGAAGCCGGCAAACGCGTGCGCGCGATCAAGAATGTCACCATCAACGAGCCGTTCTTTGCCGGTCACTTTCCAGGGCACCCAGTCATGCCCGGCGTGCTGGTGATCGAAGCCATGGCACAGGCCTCGGGAATTCTTACCCAGCTCTCGAATACGTTTCAGGCAAGACCCAACCAACTCTATTATTTGGTGCGCGTCGACAACGCGCGTTTCTCGCGCACCGTGGTTCCCGGCGATCAATTGATCCTGGATGTGGTGCAAAAGCGCATGATCCGGCGCATGGGCCAGTACCAGTGCCGCGCGTCGGTGGATGGGGTGGAGGTAGCCAGCGCGGACATCCTGTGTGCCGCGCCGGAGCCCGGTGCATGACCGAAGCAACCGGCATGATTCATTCAACTGCGATCGTCGAATCGGGTGCCCGCATCGGCAGCAATGTTGCCATCGGCGCCTATTCTATCATTGGCGCCGGAGTGGAGATTGGCGATGACTGCTGGGTCGGTCCACACGTCGTGATTCAGGGACCGGCACGCATCGGCATGCGCAACCGCTTCTATCAGTTCGGTTCGATCGGATCTGATCCCCAGGACAAGAAGTTTCACGGCGAGCAGACCCTGCTCGAAATCGGCGATGACAACATGTTCCGCGAGTTCGTCACCGTCAACCGTGGCACCGACGATGGTGGCGGTGTCACCCGGATCGGTAACGACAACTGGCTCATGGCGTATGTGCATCTCGCGCACGACTGCATCGTCGGCAACCACACGATCTTCGCCAACGCGGCTTCGCTGGCCGGCCATGTGCGGGTCGACGATCACGCGATCCTGGGCGGCTTCACGCTGGTGCACCAGTTTTGCCAGATCGGTGCCCATGCATTCACATCGATGGGTTCGGTGATCAATCGCGACGTGCCGCCCTTCGTGACCGTGGCTGGAAATTTCGCTGAGCCCAAAGGGATCAATACCGAGGGTCTCAAACGGCGCGGCTACTCCGCGGAAAAAATCCTGTCGATTCGACGCGCCTACAAGACCCTGTATCTGTCGGGACTGCCGCTCGCCGAAGCGCGCAACCAGATCGACCAGACCGCCGGTGTCGACGACGAGCTGCGCACGCTGGTCGATTTTATCGACCGCAGCGAACGCAGTCTGATTCGCTGACCATGGCGCGCCAGCGCCCGTCCGTCGTGGCCGCCGGCACCGCGCCCCAATGAGCCCACGCAAGCGCTTGCGCATCGCTTTGATCGCCGGTGAAACCTCCGGCGATCAGCTCGGTGGCGCATTGATCGACGCCCTGCGCCTGCGTTTCCCGGACACCGACTTCGCCGGCATCGGCGGCCCGGAAATGACTGCGGCAGGCCTGGATGCCTGGCATCGTGCCGATGCTCTGGCGGTGATGGGACTGGTCGAAGTGCTGCGCCATCTGCCGCGTCTGTTGCGGCTGCGAAGAAACATACGCCAACGCCTAATGCACTGGCAGCCCGATGTTTTCATCGGCATCGACGCACCCGATTTCAACCTGGGACTTGAACGCAAGTTGCGCCGCGCCGGGATTAAAACGGTGCATTACGTCAGCCCATCAGTCTGGGCTTGGCGTGAACAGCGCGCTGCAAAGATCGGTGAGAGCGCCGATCGCGTACTGTGTCTGTTTCCAATGGAACCCGCAATTTATGCGCGCCATGGCGTAGATGCTCGCTTCGTTGGGCATCCGCTGGCAGACCGCTTTGCGCTTGCTCCGGATCGCGAGGCCGCACGGCGCGAACTCGGCATCGCAGCCGATGCCAAGATGCTGGCGCTATTGCCGGGCAGCCGTCTGAGCGAAATCCAGCGACTGGCCGAGCCCTTTATCGGGGCCGCTATGGCGTGTCGGCAATCCGTGCCCGAGCTGGTGCTGATTGCGCCAATGGCCAGCGCCGCGTGTCGCAGCGAATTTGAGCAGCAACTGAAAACACAGGACGGATCAATCAGTGTGCGCTGCCTCGACGGTCAGTCGCACCTGGCGATGATTGCCGCCGACGTGGTCCTGGTTGCTTCCGGGACAGCGGCGCTGGAAGTGATGCTGGCCAAGCGCCCAATGATCGTCGCCTATAAGATCGCACCACTCAGCTACTGGATCGTACGCACCTTTGGTTTGCTCAAATCCCCGGTCGTGTCGCTGCCCAATTTTCTCGCGGGAACCAGGATCGTGCCGGAACTTCTGCAAAGCGAATGCCGCGCCGACAAACTCACTGCCGCGCTGCTGCCGTTGCTGCAGGATGCCGCAGCTGGCAAAGCGCAGACCACAGCCTTCGAGAAACTGCATCTGCAGCTGCGTGGTGGCGGCGCCGAATCCGCCGCATCCGCGGTTGCGGAGTTGATCGACGCCGCGACACACTGAGCGAGCATGAAACTCTCCATCCTGGTCGCAGGTGTCGACGAAGCCGGACGTGGCCCCCTGGCTGGACCGGTGGTCGTAGCAGCGGTGATTCTCGACCCGACCCGGCCGATCGACGGACTGAATGATTCAAAGAAGCTCAGCGAATCAGCGCGCAATCGCCTGGCTCCGTTGATCCGGGCGCAGGCGCTGTGCTTTCGTATCGAAGTAGTGTCGCGCTTCGAGATCGACCGTCACAACATCCTGCAGGCCACGCTGGGTGGCATGCAACGCGCACTTCGCGCGCTGCTGCCGGTGCCGGAACTTGCCCTGATTGATGGCAACAGACTGCCACCGAATTTACACTGCGCTGCTCGGGCGATCGTGCACGGCGACGCGCTCGAGCCCGCGATCAGCGCCGCCAGCATTCTCGCCAAGGTCGAGCGCGATCGACTCATGGTCGCGCTCGACGACCACTACCCCGGTTACGGCTTTGCGCGCCACAAGGGCTACCCCACCCCCGATCATCTCGCGGCTTTGACGCGACTCGGCCCGTGTGACGAACATCGACGCAGCTTCGCCCCAGTGCGGATGCTGTGCGTAGAGAGACTGTTCTGAGAGCGTACCTACGACTGTATGCGCCGCAACCGCGGCGGTACATTCTGTATTCGGCAAGCGTCAAACCAGCTTGATCTCGCGCAGCCGCTCGAGCAGATACTCGTGCGATGTAATCGGCGTCGGATAGCGGTTCGGCCGCTCGGCACTGATGCAATTGGGCAGCGTCTCGATCAGGTAATCCGGATTCGGGTGCAGGAAGAACGGCACCGAGTAGCGCGGGTTGCGCGCCAGCGCACCGGGTGGATTGACCACGCGATGTGTCGTCGACGGATATACATGGTTGGACAGCCGCTGCAGCATGTCGCCGATATTCACCACAATGGTGTCGCCCTGGGTGGTGATTGGCAGCCAGGTACCTTCCTTGCTCAACAACTCAAGCCCTGCTGCGCTGGCGCCGACCAACAACGTGATGAAGTTGATGTCTTCGTGCGCGCCGGCGCGTACATTGGGTACTTCCGGCGCGGTGATGGGTGGATAGTGGATCGCACGCAGGATGCTGTTGCCGAAATTGATCTTGTTGTCGAAGAAATTTTCCGGCAGATCGATGTGCAGAGCCAGCGCGCGCAGGACGCGCGCGCCCAGATCATCAAGCGCCTGGTACAAGCCATAACCGTATTCGCGGAACCCAGGAACTTCTTGCGGCCACATATTTTCCGGCATCACATCCGCATATTTGGAATCGCGGGCGATCTCCCGACCGAAATGCCAAAACTCCTTGAGATCGGGATACTTCGAGTCCTTGGCCGTCTCAACCATAAAACCGGTATAACCACGGGCCCCGCCGCCGCCCGCGATGTGGTACTTGCGCTTGGTCGCCTCGGGCAGCGCAAAAAACTTCTTGAATACCTCGTAGGACTTGTCGATCATGTCCTGGGAGATGCCGTGGCCACTGATGCCGCAGAAACCATACTCTCGATAGGCGGCGCCGATCTCGGCGACAAAGGTTTCGCGATCGCTGTCGAAGCGACGAATGTCTAAGGTAGGAACGTACTGGCTCATGGGCTGACCTGTAGA
>JANMSL010000648.1:0-1844 GCA_031389245.1 Lysobacterales bacterium
CCAGGGCGCTCAACGGCATCGGCACATGCACTTTGCTGCTTCGTGGCGCGGCTCATGGACCGGGACATCTGAGATTGTTGCGCCCAATGTCTGGATCAGCGAAGTTTGAAACCGATAGCGTCTCGATCGAGATCGATGCCGGTGAGCATGAAGTTCTGTTGGGGCGTGCCGGATACAAAACTCACCGAAGCACGTATCGAGCGAATTTGAACTGAGAAAGTGGGAACTGCGTCTTCTATTCTTGGTCGCGACGTTGGCGAGCGACCAATCTCCTACCCCAATGCTGGCAATGCGTAGCCGAGTCTCCTGAGCGGTCGGAACGGAGCCAGGTCACAATTCGGTTTTTGGGGCGCGGCAATGGGAAACGAAACCCCGCGCCCACCGCCTGCATACTTCCTCCCCACTTCCCGGTTGCCAGTTCCTATAATCGCGGCTTCTGTTGCGCCCGCATCCACGGGGGCACTGTCCTGGGATTTCCGTGACGCTCGTTCGCTCTCTGCCGGTCTCGCTCGACTTGCTCGCTCTGCATGCCGCTGATCCGCAGCGCTTTGTGTGTCTGCTGGAAAGCGTGGCGCGGGGGAATGGGCAATCACGATTTGATCTGCTGTTTGTGGCCAATGGTGAAAGCCTGGTGCTCGATGCTTCGGGCGCGCTGCATGGCGTTGCCGATGCGTGCGGTGATGGATTCCTGGCGGCGCTGGAGCGTTGGTATCTCCGACAAAAGAGACCAGCGCAGGCGGCTGATGCGCAACTGCCTTTCGTTGGCGGCTGGGTGCTGTTGCTGGGCTATGAGCTGGCCGGCGAGATCGAACCACGGCTGAAACTGCCGCGCAATGCGCTGGAGGTTCCGACTGCGTTGGCACTGCGCGCGCCAATGGCGCTGGTGCGTGATCGCCGCGAACAGACCCTATTTGCGGTGATTGAATCCGGGTTTGAGGAATGGGGAGACGAGGTGCTGCGCTCGCTCTCCGCGGCGCAGGCGAGTCCTGTCACTGATGATGCGGTAACGGGTTTGAAGGGTGCGGTGCCGATCCTGCACGATGCGGTTGCGTTGATCGATGAACAGCCGCCGGCACAGTACCTCAGCGGCATTGCGCGCATCATCGATTACATCGCGGCGGGCGATGTGTTTCAGGTGAATCTCTCACGCGCGTGGCAGGCGCGCTGGGACCGTTCGCTGTCGCCCGCGGCATTGTACTCGGCGCTGCGCCAATCCAATCCGGCGCCATTCGCCGGGCTGCTGCAATGGCGTGATGTGGCGCTGGCCAGCAGTTCTCCGGAGCGGTTGGTGAAAGTGCATGGCAATAGAGTGGAAACGCGGCCGATTGCCGGCACGCGCCCGCGGTTCGCCGGTGACAACGATGCCGAGCGCGTGCGCGAGCTGATCGGTCATCCCAAAGAGCGCGCCGAACACATCATGCTGATCGACCTGGAGCGCAATGATCTGGGTCGCGTATGTGTGCCAGGCAGCGTGCACGTCGATGAACTGATGAGCGTCGAAAGTTTCGCGCATGTGCACCATATCGTGTCCAACGTCAGCGGTACGCTGCGCGAGGGCGTGACGCCGATTGAGGTCATTCGCGCGGTGTTTCCGGGCGGCACCATCACCGGCTGCCCGAAGGTGCGCTGCATGGAAATCATCGCCGAGCTGGAGGGCGAGGGCAGGGGTTTTTATACCGGTGCGCTCGGGTACCTCGCGGTCGATGGCGACATGGATATGAACATCCTGATTCGCAGCATTACCATCGCCGGAGAATCCCTGGAGTTCCGCGCCGGTGCCGGCATCGTGGCCGATTCGATTGCTGAGCGCGAACTGGAAGAGACGCGCGCCAAGGCACGTGGCC